>JALNZK010000078.1 GCA_023229365.1 Pseudomonadota bacterium
CGCCCTCGGGTTCCGGGTCCCCTTCTCCACGATCTACCTCGCCTCTTGCACGGGAGCCTCGGTGCTCTCGCTGAGTTCCGCCGCGATTCCCGCCTCGATCAACGCTAGCGCTGCGCGCAGGTCGGTGTTGTCGATGATGTTGTACCGCGTGAACACCTCACGGGTCCGGTGCCCGCTCATCTTCATCACGACGCTCTCGGCCCCACCACGCCGCCGCGTGTTCGTGATGAAGCTCCGCCGCAAGTCGTGAAACCAAAGTCCCGAGATCCCGGCGTCCTTGCACGCCTTCCGGAACTGCTTGCGGACGTCCACCCACCGGTCGCCGGTCTTCGGGTTCACGAACACGAACCCGCTCAGTGAGCGCGGAAGTGCCTCCACCTCGGCCTTGGCCCGCGCGGTCAGCAAGATGTCACGCGGCATCGCCGTCTTGGTGTCTTCGGCCTGCAACCGGATCACACCCTCTTTCAGATCGACCTGCCGCCATTCGAGCCCGAGGACCTCGTCGAGCCGCATTCCGGTGTCGTACGCGACGAGGAGGATCGGCTTGAAAACGGCATCGGCAGCAGCAACCAGGGCGGCAAACTGCTGCTCCGAAGCGACAACATCGCGGGTGTTGTTCTCTCTGAGCAGGCCGACTCCCTGTAGCGGGTTACGGTCGAGGTCGCCGCACTTGATCGCGTAGGTCATCAGCCTCTTGAGCAGAGCGACCTCGCGGTTGAGCGTGCCCACTGCTGGTGGTCCTCCCCTCACCGTCTTCTCTTCAAGTCGCGACGTGCGGTACTGATCCACGTCGCGCTGGGTCAACGTCTCACACCTCTTATCGCCAAGGTGGCGGACGAGATGCTTGGCGCGCCCTTCGTCGGTCTGCCACGATTCCTTCTCCAGTTCGGAGACTGGCGCGTACGTCTTCCACGCGCCCGCGACAGTGAGCGACCGCACCTTGGGCCGGTCGAAGAACCGGCCCTCGAAGGCGTCCGCCATCAACTTATCCCGCACCTTTTTCGCGAGGTCCAAACTCGGGATGTCGCTCACCTGTTTGGGCTTGTGCGTCCCGTCCGGCATGGGGAGTCGAACGTTCACCCTCCAGTACATCCGTCCCTTCTTGCAGTAACTCGAAATACTCTTCTCCTTCTTCGGCTGCGTCGTTCTAGCGCCTGTCATTATTAGCCTCCTTCCCCTGTGGCAAGCAGGCGCTGTCCCTAAAAGGTAGGTCGTGATCCTCCGTGGTCAACCGGCTCTCCGAGAGTGCCTTGTCGATCTCAATGGCCCGATACCGCAGGAGGCGAGAGCCGATACGGTAGGCGGGCACCTGGCGGCGCTCGGTGCGTTTGATGAGCGCGTCGGGCGAGGAGAGCCCCATGTACGTGGCGGCCTCCTCCGGGCTCATCAGTGGCCCCACAGGGCGCGACGGAACGGGGCGCGAACCCGACGCGAGTTCCCCGAGGGTCAGCTGGCGACACCGCACCAGGAAGGCGTCCAGCTCTTGCAGCCCGAATCGGATGCTCCTGCCGAAACGTCGACCGGGCAGGATGCCGCGTCTCCAGAAATCCCGGACGGAGCGCTCTTGCATCGCGAGGTACCCTGCGACGGCGGGAACGTCGAGCCAGGGCCCGCTTCCAGCAGGATACGGCGCAGAATCGCCTCTGGCGGATCCGCACTTCACCTCACCCCGATGGCTCTCCGTGCCGGGGGTCTTCTTCCGGAAGCGCAGTTCTGCATCAAGAACGACTGAGGCTCTATTCGGCATGACGAGCCTCCGTCTCCCGGCGAAACTGGCGCATCGCCACCTCGCGGTCCGTGAGGTAGAGATCCAGCATGTCGCGCCGGAAACGACGAGAACGCCGAGGTCCGTAGACCGGGATCGCGTCAGCCGAAACGAGGCATCTGAGGTAGGAAATCGAGAGCCCGCAGTAGGCCGCCGCGGCTCTGTAGCCCATCCACGGGTTTGACGTCGCGGGCGTCGCCGACGAATCGGGCGACTGCTGCTGTGTTCCGATGTTCTCGGACGTGCCTTGGTCGCTGAGGAGGGCTGGTTGATCTGTGGGGACGGCTTGAAGGTGTTCGAGGTTCGTCATTGTCCACCACCGTCGCCATCGCGGTCACCAGACCGTGCTCTCCGGAAAAAGACTGCGCGTCGAAGCCCGTGGCGGGAATCGGCTCCGGCCTCGGCCTGCGCGTTGGTAGCTCGGGTGCTTTCGTCCAAGCCGACACCGAACGCGACGTTCGACGTGGGCCTCGTCCAGGATGACGAGCCGGCGATGAGGAACCCTGAGAGTCTCGTGGTCATCGCCCCTGAAATGGGTAGCTCCCGCAGGTCGGGGGGCTGTCGGTACATTTCGATCATCGGAACTCCTGTTGTTGGTGCAGCGCTTCTTGCTGCGGGCTAAATACGAAACCAGACGCCTGTAGACCGCGGGCTGACCTTCCCCAGGTGGCCCGACTTCGCTCCTTTCTTCCTTTCTGCCTTGCAGAACGTTCATACTTCCAACTCGTAGAATACAATAAAAAAATGTCCGGTGCAATTCATCTTGGCACTGCTCGATTTTTTTTCCAATGCCATCATGTGAACCCGCAGAATAACTAATCTTTCTTAAAAAAAGACCACCTCTTGTATATATGCCAGCCTGGCGCAACTATCGGATTTTGTTGGTTATTGTTACTGTTTCTCCTTGCGCCCGCTGTATTTTAGCGCTATGTCGTTTTTTGCGAGGTGATCACATGAGACACGGGCCGAGAGTCGGACCGAGTAGATGCGGGCAGCATTCCTACAACAGGCACCCGCACGGCACTTTCAATACTGGCCAGTGCCCAACGCGAGGAGGAACTCATGATGCCCCTTGACCGAGTCATAGACTGTCCTCTGCCCCATGATTCCGAAGAAGGTTCAACTCATCCTATGACCTGGATTCGAACACCCAAAAACGGTGGCATGCCATTTCTAAGCGACGATTCTCGGCGGCGTCATGAACATAAAAGTCTCCGCCTTGCCGAACTCCGCGGCATCATCGACCTGTTCCACTCTCTCGGAGCGCGCCATCCATGGCAATGGTGGTGCACCGTAACGTTCAGGAAAAAACTTTCCGCGGAAGCAGCGGACAAGGAATTTAAAAAGTTCCTCCGCCGCCTCCTCAAAGCGGCCTTTCCGGGTCCAATGCGTAGGCGAGGTGCCAACCTTCTCGTATTCCGTTTTATTATCTATAGCTCAGAAATTGGGGGCCGTTTGCACTATCATTTTTTCATCGGCAATCTCCCCCCGTTCTTGGTTAACAACCCGAAATTATGGGAAAAAAAATGGCGCACCACTCGTGGAATGGCGTGCTTCAAGCACTACGATCCGACGAAAATGGCGGAGGAGTACGCGCTCAATGACGCCTATCATTCGCGTCATCATGAGTATTGGCCGCGCATGATGGACTCGGACAGGTTCGACATCCCCGCCTACCCGCGGGGTATCGGCACGCTTTGCCGCGGCGCAAGGAAGCGTGACGGCTACATGAACTAGGGGAGACGGTCCCCGGCTCGGAGATAACGCCTCAACCGTTCCGCACATCCCTTCAGTGAAGGGACGAACAGTGCGGAGAGGACGACAGCTGGAACCCGCAGGACGTATTTCATATACGTCCTTGAATTCGGCGCTATCGCTCGAATTCGGCGCTATCGCTCGGGATGAGCGAGATAGATGTGAGAAAGGGAAAGGTTGAGGGAATCGTACCCATGCCAACCATGATCCATGGTCAAGGAGCGGCTTCGTGGTCGCCTACAAGGACGAGAGCGCGGACCTCATCTCCAACCCTGGGTCAACCCGGGTCGCAACGGTGCCCACGTACCCGGCAAGAACGACCATCTCGGACCCCTGCATGGAGAAGGTCGGTCCCAAGGCCGGCCCGACTCGTCGCGAGAGGGATCACCCCCCCTCCCTGGCTGCCCTGCTCTCGCACACGTCGAACCTGTGGCCCCCTTGCTGGCGCAAGGATCGACAACCTCCGAGACCGCCTGGCAGTCCACCTGCCGCCCTTCCACGGCGAAGGAATATCTTTCCCCCTGGAGATCACTGGCATGCCCTGTGGGTGCCCTGGGGCTACTCCTCGACGGGCCTGTCACCTACCCTCAGGGCATGAGGGTTTACGCAGGGGTCATCGCCCTGGTTGTCCTACTGCACGTTGTAGGCTGCGACGCTCCCGTATGGTCCCGAACCCTCCCTCCAGGGGATTCAACAGAAGATGGGTTCCAACACTTGACATCAACCCCCTGTGAAGGTTCGCCGCCAACCACAGCGTGTGGTTATGTCAAGGAGCCTTCCAATGGGTTGGTTCCTCCCCTTGACTTTCAAACTATTTGAAGGTTCGCCACAACCATACCGTATGGTTATATCAAGAGGGGTTAAGTCCTTACAGATCCTTAGAAAACAATGTTAGGAGCCCGAAAAACACGGCATATAAAACCCCTATAAAATAGTAACCATCGACCTAACCAGCCAGGTGGGTTGGGTCAAGAGGTTCTGAGAAGGCTTGATCCATCCCGTTTCAAAGGTTTGAACGTTCAGGTTCGAAGGTTCAGCGCTCAACCCCCGTACACGACCGCCCATGCAGCGCCGTCGTAGTGGATGATGAGCACGCCACCGCCCAGATCGCCCGCGGCGCAGCCGTCGTCGGGCGTCGCGCTCGACGCCGCACAAGAGCAGGGGTACTATCGATCCGCTCAGACAACTCGTTGAACGGCACCGCTTGTACTTCACTGGCGAGGCCGGCGGAGCGACTCGGAGCGGGGCGAGATGGGCGACGCGCCGGACAAGCACAAGCTGTTCTGTCCCTCCTGCAAGCAGCGACTCGCGGTGGAGACCCACGACCTGAGCGGGCGCGTGGCCTGCCCGCGGTGCCGCGCGTCGTACGCGCTCGGCGAGCTGATCTCCGAGCGGACCACGCTGGACGCCGTGCCCCAGGGGGCGGAGGCGACGATCCCAGCACCGACCTCGAAGTACAAGCTCCCGTGCCCGAAGTGCGGCCAGAAACTCGCGGTCGAGACCGATGACCTCGCCGCTCGCATCCAGTGCCCGCGCTGCCGGACCGCGCTGCCGCTCTCGGAGCTGATCTCGCAGCGAACGACCATCGACGCCGTACCCCAGCCGGAGGCGGTAACGACCGCCGCGAGCGTTGCGGGCGTCGGGGAACCTCGACCTCCAGCGCCAACGCCGGTCTCCGCAGCGACTCCCGGCTCGGCACTGCTTCCTCCCGTGAACCCGACCGCCGCGACGATGATCGCGTACCCTCCACACGACAAACCGGCGGCTTCGGTCGGGGTCGTGCCTGGTCCACCGCAGCAGGTCATCCCCGCGCCGCAGCCATCTCTGAACACCGCAGGGGACGCGCTCGCCGCTCCCCAAAGCAGCCCGGCAGACACGAGCAACGACTCGGCCGCCGCCCGTGGCGCAGCCTTCGACGCAGCCAAGCGCGGTGTGGTGGCAACCGCCAAGGTGACAGGGAGCTTCCTTCGTTTTCTCTACCGCGTGCTTCGAATCCTCTACCGAGTCGCGCTGTGGATCGACACCCACGCACACGGTCACCGGGCCATGCTCCTGACGATCTGCCTGACGGTCGCCGCCTCCTGCAACCTGTTCGTCGAGGAGAAGGCCGCCGAGTTGACCGCCGTGATCCTGTTCTTCGCGCTGACCGTTTCCTTCGCGGTCGGCCGGTTCTTCAGTTGGGAGAGCGAGGATCAGGACAACACGAACTGGAACCGTGGGCGCGCTTGGGAGTCGCTCAAGGACCTCGGTGGTCGCGCGCTCGGGATCTTCCGGACGATCTGGGATTCGGTGAGGACGCTCGTCTCGCCGGGGAAGAAGAACGCAGCCCGTCAGCGCGCCGAGGCCGTTGCCAACCTTCTCGGCCTGGTAGGTCCTCCGGCCTACCTCCTCGGCTGGATCACCGACTCCTGGCTCACCGGGTTCGCGGCTTTCGTGCTGCTCGGTTCGATCCTCGCCCGTGTCCTGCGATCCATCTTCTCGTTCTTCGGCCCGCGTCTGAGGGTGTCGGTGCGAGACACCGGGGCGCTTGCACCTGTGCTCGACTGCGTGCGGGACACGGAGGGTGCACGCGCACGGGCGAGAGCGTCCGGAAACCAAGGGATCGAGGAACTCGTCGAGGCGCTGTGCGAGTGGAACCCGCGACGACAGGACAGCGAGGCCGGCTACCAGCGGTCCCTGGCTCGTCACCTCGCGCGGAACGTGTCGATGGAGGTGTCGCTGGAGTACACGCACCGCTACGAGGACAAGCACTGCCGGTTCGACATCCTGCTCGGCGAGTCCGTGGTGGTCGAGATGAAGTACGACCTGGAGAGGGCTGGCGACCGGGACCGTGCGGCAGGCCAGGTACGCCGGTACGCCTACGCCTGGAAAAATGGTCCGATCCTACTCGTCGTGTGCGAAACCAGCGCCTCGTTCTCCGGTTCTTTGATCGCCGAGGAGATCCGCGCGCTGCACGCGCAGGGAATGCCCGTGTTCGCGGTGGCGGCGGGGCGACGGACATGAGCGAACCGCGCTGGCCCGATTCGATGCCGGAGCAGATAACCTTTGTGCGCGACCTCGTGCTCACGAAGCGCACGGGGTGGACCGCCGAGACCGTCGCCCGCTCGTTCAAGTACCGCCGCGCCGGGTCCGCCGAGTCGGGTGCTCGACCTCTTCGTCGCGCTGGGCCTGGTCGTGCGCTACAAGAAGAACGGCCAGCGCATGTGGAAGGCGGCGGGGAGGACGTAACCAACAGTCAAATGGACTGGATGGGGATGGGGATGGGCCTGGCCGCTGGTTTCGTGGGTGGATTCGGCATCGGCCGAAGCGCGCAGATGACGTAGCAGTGAAATACCAGCCTTGGTTCACTTTTTAGAAGTTTGGAGTACGAGTGTTTTACCAATCGACATGTGGCGGGCTTTCGTACACTCGACAACAAATGAAACGAACTGAGCGAAGAGAGTCTCCCACTCTGATTGAATCCAAGGTATAGGTTCGACGGGAATAGCCTTGAATATTCTCATTGAAAAGCTATCGGTATCCCAGCTGTCCGACATGCTTTTTGTTGCAACGCTAGTGGCGAAGTAGGCCGCAAGGTATAGTCCGTGCGCCCAAGGAAGTATCGCAGTTGTGCAGTTGCAAAATGGGTAGTCCCGCGACGCGGGTCTGTATTCGATACTTGTAACTGAATTGGGCCAGCCTTTCTTGTCTACGATTTCAGATAGTTCCTGTTCTTGGTACGGCACGCTCACCTTGCGTTTGGTCCTAGTTTTCGAACCAAACATGCCTAGCCCGCCCAATCCCCAATTAGGTTCTTCAGTGGTTTCCCATTCATCTTTATGCCGCGTCACCTCTTTATAGATGAACTCGCAGTCCACGAGGTTAGCGATCTGTGAGTTCTTGATGTAGCGAGCCAGAGAGTCGTTTAAAATACATTCTTTTAATACTGCCTTTTTCGCAACTAGCTTGTGTCCTCTAGGTAGTTCGTTGCACGCATATTTTGTTGCCGTCTCGAACGAGACCTCACACAGTTTCGTTGCAATTTCCAGCCGAGTCTTGTCACTTTGATAAATAAAATTCGATACAGGCGGATCTTTCTCGGCGATTTCTGCCAGTTCCTTTAAAAAACCCGGTGTTGCTGCCGGAGAAGGAGCGAGTTTGTCTGGTTCGCTCGTGACGATCTTCGCTACACTTGGAGATGGTGCTGTCGCCCCCGGGCCGCCGACAAGACAAAACTCCAGACGACCAGCCTGGTCGCCTCTGAAGACCGGCGTCTGTTCTAGCCCACGTTTTGTTGTAAGATCGATAGTTTTATCCAATACGTACATTTTTAGATCATCCAAAGTGACATATTTGCCATCAGATGATGCATGACCAGAAAGACCCCGAATCAGGAAGTACGAAAAGACGCCATGTCCAATTTCGGCAAGCTCATGTGAGTACTGGTTCTCCTTGCAGGCAGCAAGGGACGCCCATCCCTCTGCATTCACCGCGAGGTGCTCAAGCGACACCGGTGTTACCAACCCGCGTCGTGCAAACCGACCAGAGTGGCAAGCATCGAAGATGCGAACCTTGAATTTTGCCTTGGATTGTTTGAAATACGAGTTGAGTTTCTGAATAGAGATCGAGGAGTCGGCAACAATATTAGCTCTGTATTCAGAGGTTAGAAAGTAACTATCGGAGTCATCTCTTGTCCCGTGACCGGCGAAGAAAAACAGTACGAGATCATCTTCGCTCGCAAGTCGACATGCTTGTTCTACGGCCGAAAGGATATCACTGTAGCTAGGACGATGCGCGTCTTTATGCGAACCGTCAGAGAAGAGAACAACGTTCGACGCATCGAACTGAGCGTACGACAGCAGAGCATCATACAGAGACTCCGCGTCGTTAGCGCAGTACTGTAGGTTGCCTAAGCCAGAGTCAGTGTCATAGTTGTTCACTCCGACCACAACAGCATGCCGCTTCCCTACCGTTGGCATTTTTTTCTCCTGGAAGAAGATTTCAGGAACACATTTTATCCTACATAGAAACGGATATCATCACAGATTCAGCGTTGGACAAGTCGCAAACAGCAGCTGCAAAGATAGAAAAACGAGAAGGCGACGAAGTGAACAGAACGGGATGGGGCGTACGGGGTCACCAGGGTGCGTGACCACCGGTCGGCGAGAGCCGCAAGAGGGGGTGGGATTCCCGGCCGGGAGCTGAGAGAGCGGGAGGCTTCGGCGGCAACAAACGGGTGGAAGCCCATCTTGGCGAGGTGCTCACCGGAGCGATGGGAGGGGCCAGGCAGCCTCACAGTCGCACGGGGAGCATCATCACGATCCAGGTGTCGTCCCAGCACTCGGGCGGCGGGAAGTCGTGCGGGGCCATGGCCGGCGTGCCGTCCCCGTCTTCGAGTCCGCTGCATTCGAGCGACTCCACGGAGACCTCGACGGCATTGTGCTCACCCCTCGTCGGTCGGGCCGTCGCGTACGGTCCGGGGCGGCCGGCAAGCCACTCTTCAGCCGCATCGGAGACGGCCTGTCTGACGCACTCGTCGACCGCAGCGTCCGCCGCCGTGGAGGAGAGCATGGTCGCGGAGTCGAGCCGGCCGTCGCCGGTGATGATGAGGCGGACTTCGACGGTCCCGCCGTGCGCTCCAGCGCAGGCGCAGGCTTCGGCCAGGTGGCGTCGGACGGCGACGTACACGCCGGTCCAGGCCCAGCCGGTGGGGTCGAGGTAGCAGTGGTCTACCACTCCAGGGACGACGACCGGGACCCTCGGGGTTTCCGCTGGCAGGGCCGGCCCGCACGCGCTCGTCGCGCACGCGACCAGGGAGATGATGCTCGACATGCCGTGCGCCGGTGGGGCCATCGAGAGCGTGGACACCGCGGGCCAGCACCTGTTCCCGCCACGCGACGGCGCAACGGTCGAAAGAGCCACAGCTCTCTACGTATCGAAAGAGCAGGCACCCAGATCATTGTGGTCCAGGGTATGCGGCCCAAGCCCTACTGCGATCTCTTCTCCCCTAAAGGGTAGCGGTATCCATACTCAACTGTACCGGTATTAGGGTACCACTTTTCCGGTACCGATCCAGATGCGCCCTCGGGGGTCGTGGATCTAGAAACCCGGTGGTTGCTGGGTTTCCCGAGGCTCGGACCTTGGATCAAGGCAGCCTCATCTATATGGACAGCATCGAGCAGGGCAGCTCCTCGCGTTCATTCCCCTGGTACACAGGATTTTCTGATCGACGAGTGAGCTTCTAGGAGTGCTTGCCTGGGGCTGATCCGGCCCCGCGATACCGATCCTCTAGGATGGCCAACCCTTCGAGAAGCGCGAGCCTGAGCACGGCCGAGCGGGAGATCCGCACAGCACGGTACTCCGGTGCTTTCGAGACGAGCTTCACGAGCTTGTCGGCGCGGTTGTTGATCTCCGCAGCCTTGGCGATCCTCAGGGTGATCGACTGATCCTGGACCATCTGGCGTACTCCCTCAGGCGGCGGTGCTGTCGCCGCCGGCAGCGAGCCTCTCCTCTTCAGCGACGCGGAGGAGGATATGGCGAACCGACGTGATGTGCCACCGCGATCCACGCGCCCGGACGCCGCGGGTGTTGAGCAGCTCTGTGATCTGTTTCAGGGTCTTCCCGTGCCTTCGCTCCCAAGTGATGTCGTCGATCACTGCCTGTTCCTCGAAGCACATCTCCAAGCGAACTCCGTCCGCCGCGAGCTTCGAGCCGAAGGGGATCTGGCCGACCCTCTCGCCCCGTGCCTTCTTCACCCCGAGCGCCGCGCGGGTCCGCGCGCGGATCAACTGCCTCTCGTAGTCCGCAAACGCCGCGATCATGTTCCGCATGAGCTGCGCTTCCGGTGTGGCTCCGTTCCCGTTGCCGTCGGCGGACGTGATCGCCGCCCCGTTCCTCTCCGCGAGCCTCTCGACCATCGCGGAGATGATCACGTCACGGGCGATCCTGTCCCGCTTGGCCACGAGGAGCACGCCTGCCTGCTCCCGCTTTAGCGCGTCGAGCGCTGTCAGGAGTCCCAGGCGCTTCTCCAGAGGGGCCGCGCCAGAGACCCCGAGGTCGGAGAACACCGCGATCAGAGTCGCCCCATGGCGCTCACACCAGCTCTGGAGTGCGCGACGTTGGGCATCGGGACCGAGATGCTGCTCCTCGGTCGACGCCCGGACATAGCCGACGACGCGCTCCGGTGAATATGTTCTTTTCATGTTCTTAATGTAAGACATGATCGCGTTTATGCAACCTGCAAAAACAGGCTCTGGTCGGTGGTTGTTCGTCCCGGGACGCTGATCGCCATGGTGAGGGCGCTGATCGCGGTGCCGACGATCCCGATCAGGTCGGCGATCTGCGATCAGATCAAAACCTGATCGCGGAGATCGGACGATCACCTCCGCGATCTGATCGAGGCGGCAGCGCACGATCCCGGGCCCGATCTGGTCCTCGATCCGGGACCACGATCCTTTTTCGCTCCGGATCAGAATCTCGGGGTTTTCTCCTCTTTCATACCCAGCAATATTTGGGTCCCCTTCGGGGGATCGTGGCCCGAAGAATATTTTGGGTCCCATCCCGCGAACCCGCGCCGTTGCTGGCTGAGACGCGCGTCATGAGATCTCGGAAATCGCCCGAAAAACAGAGGCTCGGTTTTTCATCACGAAGGTAGGCCATCACGTCTCATCGCGGGGTGTTGGCGTAGCGAGTTCCGCCGCTCTACTTGACCCGCGGAAACCGAGAGCTACATTTTAGGGGTTGAAGACGTGCCTGGCCCGGGCAACCGCTGTAGTAGCGGGTCTTCGCGAGTGAGCGAAGCTCACACATCAAGGCATGGCATGGACGGGCGAGTGTAGTGGTGTGCCCTGCGCACACCAAGGAGGATGCCATGTCTTTTAGCACGAGAGTCCTTTCCACTGACTGCCCTTCTTACCTGGACGCCGCTGCGCGCGAAGCGCGTTGCGACTTCAAAGACGGTTACGCTTCCGTGGGGTACCGTTTGCTCTGGGAGCTGCTCAACATCCTGGAAACGGAGGAGGAAGACGATGTAGTGCGCTGGGCGTACACCTTCCTCACCAACGCCGGGGTTGACGAGATCTGGCAGTGGCTGCGGACCGCCGTCCCTCTCATGATGACGCTAGTTCCGTCTCGGCGGAAGGCGTCATTCCTAAGCGGCTTCGGCGACGCGATGATGGATTCGAGGAGGGAATCCCCGCAGGTCTGGAACGCCATGGTCGTCAGCCTCTAACACGGTCTACTGCGTATCTCCCGCACTGCCTCGAACGCTAGCTCATCCCACCGGCCAGTAGATTCGCTTCAGCGGCACCAGCGCCCGTGCCTCGGCGTCGAGGTGCTCGTAGTGCTCGGTGAGGAGGAGGACGAGGGCGTCGAGATCGACGAGGGTGACCGGGACGGTGGCGCGCTCGGCTTCGTAGTTGGCTTCCTTCGAGAAGCCGCCGGTGCTGATGTAGAGCCCCTTGTCGCCCTGGCGCAGCGCGCCGATGAAACTGCGGATCTCCGGCGCACCCATCGCGCCCTTCCGGTGCTTCACCTCGACGCGGATGCGCGGCTGCTCCAGACCGAGACCGTCCGGCGAGGCGACGATGTCCTTGCCGAGATCCGAGCCGGGGTTGGAGACGAGCGTCTTGTAGCCCATCGCCCGCAGTATCCCGGCGACCAGATCCTGCATGTCGTCCCAGCCGAGCGCCTTGACCTTGTCCTTGATGAACTCGTGGGCGCTGCCGATCATCTCGGCCTTGAGGATGTCGAGATCGTTGTGCGCGTCAGGCTCCGCCACCGGCGGCGCGACGCCCTTGAGCACGCTCTGGATCTCGGCCACGACGGTGTCGTTCAGAAGGAATAGCGCCAACGTGCTTCCGAGCGTGTTCCTCGTCTCCACCGTGAGGTCGTCGCGGCTGACCTTGCCGACCCACTTCACGTCGCGGACGTTGGGGTGGTCGGGCACGCGGTCCGGCTGGTAGCGGTGCGGGCCGGCGATCTTGCCGACGAGGTACACGCGGGTGTCGCTGTCGTAGGTGATGACGTTGTCGCCCTCGGCGAGGTCGAAGACGAACCGCGCGATCATCCCGAACTGGACCCCGCGCTGCGCCTTGCTTAGCTCCGGAGCCGCCTCGTCGTGACGGCGTCCGAGATCCTCTCGCGTCGTGATCCCAGAGATGTCGCCCATACCCGCCCAGCCGAGGGCGACGCAGCCCTTCTTTTCGAACTCCTCGAACACGTAGCTGCCGCGTCCGGCGCGGACCATCCAGGTGTTAGACATCAGATTCCTCTTTCCGCACGCGGCGCACTGCCTGTGGTTGAAGGAGATCTACAAAATGCCGGTAGATACCGGCTACCTTCTCCGCCACGATCTCGGGCGTCCACGGCTGGGGAAAGATAGACGATGACAGTGTCCACCCCGAGCCGTTGTTGTTGTCCACGAAGGGTTCGAGCTTGGTACCGAGAAGCTTCTCAAGCGGATCTTTCTCGCCCGCAACGAGACCTTGAAGCTCCGCAACCCGCGATCTTCTGTCCTGTCTGCCGATCATCCACCAACGAATAGAAACCTGCCCATCGTCGACGCCGTCTTCGGTATCTTCAAGCGAAACATTCAGTTGGCATGTTCCCACGGAGTCCAACGTCATTTGGCTTTTCACAACACAGCCATCTTGACGGTCGAAGAGGGTCAGTCGTCCTTCCTCGATGAGGTCATTCAGGTTCTCGTCGAGGAAAGACACCGCCCCATACATGATGGTTTCTTCTCTGCGGGCGCGGACACGGCGTGCCTTCTCGACCGCCTGCTCGACCTTCTTCGGGCTGTCCACCAGGATCTCCACTTTGGGTTCCGTGTCGCCGTGCCTGATGTGGAACGTCACGGCCGTGCGGGTGACGATCTCAGTTTCAACGGCGGTGTTCTGAAAGAACAGGATGCCGTTATTATTGTCGTCGCTCACGTAGGGCCGCAGCTCGACAACGCTGAAACCGAACGACAGCGCGCTCTGGCTCGCCACGCCTTCGACCAGTTCGCGCAGGCCCGGTGGTTCCCGGTCGCAGGCGATGACGAGGTGGATCTCTCCGTTGCGGAAGCGGCGCAACAGCGTCTTGGCCAACTCCTGCGGGTCTTCCTCGTCGGGGAAGAGCAGCTCGGCGAGTGCGGGCCACGAGGCCACCGCGTCCGGCGAAGACTGGAACAGCCGCAGCAGCTCCTCGGGCTTGAGCGCGGCGAACGAGGCAGCGTAGTCCACGACCTGGGCGATGACGTGGCGCTCGCGAAGCTCCGGGTTGTTGTACCGCTTCACCTCCACGATCACCGCGTGACCGCTCGCGGTGAGGAACACGAGGTCCGGGCGGATGTTCCGCCCCTGCGGCGTCACGAACGCGAGCTGCGAGAACGGCACGAAGGGTCCGTAGATGCCGGTGCTGCGCGATTCGAGGCCGAGCAGTTCGGGCCGCTCGGCGATGAGCCGTTCGAGAAACTTCTCATCCTTCCCTTCGGCGGCCAGGGTCGTGGGCTTCCACCGCTGGTGCTCGGCGTTCTCGCGCCACAGGTACACGGTCGGTTCAGGCATCGATCACCTCCACGGCGTGGACCATCCAGGTGGTGTTTCTTGTATCCGACATCGTCGCCTCCTTCAGAACGAGTTCTTCTCGCAGTGGATCGGCTCCCCACCCTGGCCGTCCGGGCCAACGGAGTAGACGTCCGGCCCCTGGCCTGTACAGTCGATGACGTAGTCTTGATCCCACGGGTCCCGCATGCCCCTGGCGGCGTCGAGGTAGCCGTCCTTTAGATCCTCCAGCGACGGGCACTTGCGCGGGTGTTCCGCCATGTACAACTGCACCGCGCTATTGATGGTACACGCGCCGATGCGGGCATCCTTCTCTCTCGCCTCACCGAAACGGCCCAAGACGACAGGGCCGGCGAGCAGTACCGTGAGCAGGACTCCGACCCCGATGCCCACAGCGCCGGTGATGATCCCCGCTTGCACGAAGCCCTTGCGCGGATCCTTCTTCGCCCTCGCCTGAACCCCGAGGAGCAACGCGATCAGCGAGAGCAGCGCCCCGAGCACGGGAACCCAGGACAACACCAAGCCGATGATGCCGAGGATCAATGCAGCCAACGCCATGTTTCACCCCCAATCCTTCACCCTGTTGCGGTCGCTCACCACTCCACCCCAGCCCCGAAGCCCCGCAGCGCTGCGCGTCTCTCCTCGTAGTCGGGCATCACCTGCCCGAGCAGTGCCCAGAATTTGGCGTCGTGGTTCTTGTGCGCCAAGTGTACCAGCTCGTGGGCGACGACGTAATCGACAAGCCGCATGGGGGCCTGGACGATGCACCAGTTGAAGCGGAGCCTGCGGGATCCAGTTGACCCACCCCGCATCGTTCGGCGTAGTATGTCGATACTCGGTAAGTTTCGAAATCGAGAGTCACGCTTCGGCCAGTGGACCATGAGGGGAGGCCGCCTGTGGATGTCTTCGATCTCCGAAAACACGTCATCCAGGAGTACGCGGACTACATCCGCAGCTTCATCGTGATCGGCGACGAGCGCATCGAGCGTCTCGTCGATGATGAGCTACGGCGCGGCGTGCTGTGGCCCGAACCCCTCATCCAGCTCAACCCTGCGTTCGAGCCGGGAGCACCACTCGGGGATCTCGTCGCCCAGGGAGCGCTCCACCCCGAGTGCCTGAAGGTCTTCCGCGACAAGCCGTCCCAGGACTCGGATCGCGGGCTCCTCAGCCTGCACCGCCACCAGGTCGAAGCCATCCACGCGGCGCGCTCCGGCGAGAACTACGTCCTCACGACCGGCACCGGCTCCGGCAAGAGCCTCGCGTATATCGTGCCCATCGTGGATCACGTTCTGCGCAACGGCAGCGGCAAGGGTATCCAGGCCATCGTCGTCTACCCCATGAACGCGCTCGCGAACTCACAGCTCGGCGAGCTGAAAAAGTTCCTGTGCAACGGGTACCCAGGCGGCAAGCCACCGGTCACGTTCCGCAGGTACACCGGCCAGGAGTCGGACGAGGATCGCAACGACATCATCGCAAACCCGCCCGACATCCTGCTCACCAACTACGTCATGCTGGAGCTGGTGCTCACCCGGCCACGCGAGCAACGACTGGTGAGTGCGGCCAAGGATCTGCGCTTCCTGGTGCTCGACGAGCTGCACACCTACCGGGGCCGCCAGGGCTCAGATGTAGCGATGCTCGTGCGCCGTGTACGCGACGCCTGCGAGGCGAAGAGCCTTCTGCACGTCGGCACCTCGGCGACCCTCGCGGGCGGCGGAACGTGGGAGGAACAACGGGCGGCTGTGGCAGAGACCGCGAGCCGCCTGTTCGGCTCAAAGGTCAGGCCCGAGCGCGTGATCGGCGAGACCCTGCGCCGCATGACGCCCCTGCGCGACATCGGCGACGCCGGGTTCGTCCGGGATCTGCGCGAGGAGCTGGACCGGTCTGGCAGCATCCCTCCGGAGACCCGGGAGTCATTCCTCGCTTCCCCGCTCTCATCTTGGATCGAGTCCACGCTCGGGCTCGCTGACGAACCCGGCACCGGCCGTCTCGTGCGCTCGAAGCCCATGCCGATCACAGGACCCGAGGGCGCGGCGCAGAAGGTCGCAAGCCTGACCGGGTTGCCGGCGGACAAGTGCGAGCGGGAGATCGGACGACACCTCCTCGCCGGCTACAACTTCCGGGACGAGCACGAGCGGCCGATCTTCGCCTTCCGGCTGCACCAATTCGTCTCCAAGGGCGAGTCGGTTTACGCCTCTTTGGAGCCCGAGGGCGAGCGCCACGTCACGCTCCAGCCGCAGAAGTACGTCCCGGGCAGCGACCGTGCCCGACAGCTCTTCCCGGTCGTGTTCTGCCGAGAGTGCGGGCAGGAGTATTACCTGGTCCGGCGACACAAGACCGAGGACGGTGGCTTCCACTACAAGCCGAGGGAGCTGTCCGATCAGACCGATGAAGGGGGCGAGCCCGGCTTCCTACACATCGACACCGAGAACCCCTGGCCCGAGGTCGGTGCGTCCTTCGAACTTCTCCCGGACAGCTGGATCGAGATCGTCGATGGGAAGAAGCGTGTGCGCAAGGCGCGCCGCGACCGCCTGCCCCTACCGGTCTTCGTCTCGCCGACCGGGGTTGAGGGCAAGGGCGACCTGCGGGCGCATTACACGAGATCTCCGTTCATCTTCTGCATGAAGTGCAAGGTCACCTACAGCGCGCACCAGAAGTCCGACTTCGGCAAGCTCGCCACGCTCGGATCCGAAGGGCGCAGCACGGCGACCACGGTCCTCACGCTTTCCAACATTCGACGCCTTCGCAAGGATGAAACCCTGGAGCCGCGGGCGCGCAAGCTCCTCAGCTTCACGGACAACCGGCAGGACGCCTCGCTCCAGGCCGGGCACTTTAACGACTTCGTACACATCGCGCTCCTGCGCTCTGCCCTGCTGCGGGCCGTCGTTGCCGCCGGTTCCGAGGGGCTCCGGCACGACGTGCTCGCCCGGCGTGTATTCGAGGCGCTGGATCTCCCGCTCGAACAGTTCGCGGTGAACCCCCAGGTCGAGTACCTCCAGCTCGAAGAGACGCAGCGCGCGTTCCGACGCATGCTCGGCTACTACCTCTACCTGGACCTCCGTCGCGGTTGGCGCATCACATCGCCCAACCTGGAGCAGTGCGGGCTCCTCGACATCGACTACCTGTCGCTGGACGCACTGTGCGCGGACACGCCCAAGTGGCGGGACCTGCACGCCGTGCTCGCGACCGCGACCCCGGCCGAGCGCCGGAACGCCGGCAAGGTGCTGCTCGACTTCATGCGTCGCGAGCTGGCGATCCGCGTGGACGTGCTCGACGCGGCCGAGCAGGAGAGCATCCAGCTCCAGTCGAGCCAGTACCTGATCTCGCCGTGGGCGCTCGACGAGAACGACCCGATGCAGACGAGCCGGATTGCGTTCCCCACGTCGCAGGGCGCGAACCGAGGGCACGTCTACATCTCGCCGCGCGGCGGCTTCGCTCAGTTCCTCAAGCGGTCGGACACGTTCCAGGGGTGGACCGGCGGGACGATCAAGGATGCCGACGTGGAGATGATCCTCCGCCAGATCTTCGACAACCTGAGCATCGCCGGGCTCGTCCATCGCGTCGATGGGCGCGACAAGGAGGACGGCCCCGGCTACCAGCTCAACGCCTCGGGACTCGTCTGGCGCGCGGGCACTGGAGAGTTTGGGTTCCACGATCCGATCCGCGTGCCCAACCAGCCCGAGGGCGGCCACCGCACGAACCCGTTCTTCGTCGGCTTCTATCGAGAAGACACGGCGGATCTGAAGGGCATCGAGGCGCACGAGCACACGGCCCAGGTGCAGGCTCAGGATCGCGAGGAGCGCGAGGGGCTCTTCAAGGAGGGTACTCTTCCGGTCCTCTTCTGCTCCCCGACCATGGAGCTGGGTGTGGACATCGCGCAGCTCAACGTCGTCAACATGCGCAACGTGCCACCCACGCCAGCAAACTACGCCCAGCGCAGCGGCCGGGCGGGCCGCAGCGGGCAGCCGGCGTTCGTCTACACTTACTGCTCTGCGGGAAGTCCCCACGACCAGTATTTCTTCAAGCGGCCGGACAGGATGGTGGCCGGGGCCGTGTCCACGCCGCGTCTCGATCTCGCGAACGAGGACCTCCTGCGGGCCCACGTTCACGCCATTTGGCTCGCAGAGTCCGGGCTCGATCTGAAAAGCTCCCTCGCCGACATCCTGGACGTGGAAGGCGAGAACCCGACGCTGGAACTGCTGCCCAACGTGGACTCTGCGCTCAACGACGCCCGGGCCAGGGAGCGGGCCAAGACGCACGCCAGAGAGTCCCTGCGCGAGGCAGTGGCTGCCCTCGTGGGCGACGCCAAGGTGGACGAATGGGTGAGCGGCGTGCTCGATCAGCTCCCGCGCTCGTTCAAGTCGGCCTGCGCCAGGTGGCAGGGTCTCTACCGTAGCGCCAAGGATCAGTACGACCGGCAGTCCCGCGTGGCGACAGATGCGTCGCGGACGCAGTACGACAGAGAGCAAGCGCGCAACCTGCGCAAGGAAGCGGAGCGTCAGATCGACCTGCTCCTGGAGCGCAACACGAAGACGCTTTCGGACTTTTACTCGTACCGCTACTTCGCGAGCGAGGGCTTCCTGCCGGGATACAGCTTCCCGAGGCTGCCGCTCTCGGCCTACCTACCGGGGCGGCGGCGCGGACGCGGCGATGAGGAGTTCCTATCGCGACCGAGGTTCCTCGCCATCTCCGAGTTCGGGCCGCGCGCATTCGTCTACCACGAGGGGTCGCGGTTCGTGATCAACAAGGTCATCCTGCCCGTGGACTCCGGCGACGGGATCACTCGCAGCGCGATCCAGTGCCGCGAGTGCGGCTACCTCCACCCGCTGACGGGCGCACCGGGTCCCGATCTCTGCGAGCGGTGCCGGGCCAAGCTACCGGCGGCGATGGACAACCTGTTCTGCATGCAAAACGTCTCGACCCGGCGCAGGGACCGCATCAGCTCGGACGAAGAGGAGCGTTTCCGCCTCGGCTACGAGATCAAGACCGGCGTGCGCTTCGAACCCCGCGACGGGATGCCCTCGGAGCAGACGGCCGTTCTGCGTAGCGCCTCGGGAGAGCCGCTCGCCGCGCTGACATACGGGCATGCGGCCACCATCTGGCGTCTCAATCTCGGGTGGAGGAAGCGCCAGGAGAAGGAGCAGCACGGCTACGTGCTCGATCTGGAGCGCGGGTACTGGTCCAAATCGCAGGCGACAGAGGAGGACCCGGACGACCCAATGAGCGGACGCACGACCCGCGTCATCCCGTACGTGGAGGATCATCGCAACTGCCTGCTCGTCGAGCCCGCGGGCGGTCTGAAACTCGGCCCGATGGCGTCACTCCAGGCCGCGCTCAAGTCCGCGATACAGGTGGAGCACGATCTGGAGGACAACGAGCTAGCCGCCGAACCGCTGCCCGATACAGCAAATCGAAAAACGATCCTTCTGTTCGAAGCGTCCGAGGGAGGTGCGGGTGTTCTCCGGCGCTTCGTCGAAGATCCTCGCGCCCTGCCGGCTGTGGCGCGTCGCGCCCTCAAGAACTCGCACTTCGATCCCGATACCGGCCACAACCTGGGCCATGCACTAGGTGCCCGGGAGGACTGCGAGGCGGCGTGCTACGACTGCCTGCTCTCCTACTACAACCAGCGCGATCACGACTTCCTCGACCGCAAGGGTCTGCCGCCGATCCTCGGCGCGTGGATGGACGGCCACGTCGAAACCTCGCCCTCGTCCCGTACTCGGGACGAGCACGTCGAGCGCCTGTTGCGGCTGTGCGACTCGGAGCTGGAGAAGAAGTTCGTGAGGCTCCTCGACGAGCGCCGCTTGAAGCTCCCGTCCGATGCGCAGGTGCACATCGAGGAGTGCAAGGCGAGGGCCGACTTCATCTACAGTGCCGAGAACGTGATCATCTTCATCGACGGCCCGCACCACGACGAAGCTCACCAGCAGGCCAAGGACAGGGAGCAACAGGCTGCACTGGAGAATGCGGGGTACCTCATCCTCCGGCTCCGCTACGACGAGAACTGGGACTCCAAGATCCGCGACAACGCGACGCTGTTCGGGAAGGCACGCTGACATGGCGTTTTCCGTCGGATCCCTGGTTCACGTCCGCGGCCGGGATTGGGTCGTGCTCCCCGAGTCGACGCAGCACGAAGAGCTGCTCGTCCTGCGACCGCTCGGCGGGACCGACGACGAGATCGCCGGGATCTACCTTCCGCTGGAGACGCCTGTTTCGGCGGATTTTCCACTTCCCGATCCAAACGCGGAGATGGGCAACCACCGTTCGTGCGCGCTCCTGCGCGATGCGGTAAGGCTGGGGTTCCGCTCCGGGGCCGGGCCGTTCCGGTCGCTCTCGCGCATTGCCGTCGAGCCTCGACCATACCAGCTCCTGCCGCTCCTCATGGCCCTGCGCCAGGACACGGTGCGCCTTCTCATCGCCGACGACGTCGGCATCGGCAAGACCGTCGAGGCGTGCCTCATCGCTCGCGAGCTGCTCGACCGGGGAGAGATTCGGCGCATCGCGGTGCTCTGCCCGCCGCACCTCGCGGAGCAGTGGCAGAGAGCGCTCACCGATCAGTTCCACATCGACGCGGCACTCGTGCTCCCGAGCACGGCCGCCCGGCTGGAGCGCGACTGCGGCCCGGGTGAGTCGCTGTTCGACCGCCACGCGCACGTCGTCGTCTCCACCGACTACATCAAAGCCGAGAAGCGCAGGCACGAGTTCCTCCGGGCCTGCCCGGAGTTCGTGATCGTGGATGAAGCCCACGGCTGCGCCGCTCCCGTGGGACCGGGTCGGTACCGCCAGCAACGTCATGACCTTCTGGAGGGGCTCTCCCGCGACGAAGATCGCCACCTGGTGCTCGTCACAGCCACGCCCCACAGTGGCAACGAAGCGGCGTTCCGCTCCCTGCTCGGGCTTCTCAGCCCGAAGTTCCACGAACTCCCGGAGGATCTATCGGGAGACTCGAACCGCAAGGTGCGTGAGGAGCTAGCCCGCTACTTCGTACAGCGCCGCCGTGCCGACCTCCAGGAGTACATGGGCACCGAGACGCCATTCCCGACGCAGGAGGCGGCCGAGGACAGCTACACGCTCAAACCCGAGTACCGGAAGCTGTTCGACAAGTTCCTCACGTACTGCCGCGAGCGTGTGGCCGAGCCGGGCGCGAGCGCGCACCGCCAGCGGGTGAAGTGGTGGTCGGCGCTCGCCATGCTCCGCGCCTTGGGCTCCAGTCCGGCCGCCGCCGCTGCGACTTTGATCAACCGCGCCGTCGCCGCCGACACCGAGACGCTCGAAGAGGCAGATGCCGTGGGCGGGCGTGCCGTGCTCGATATGGACGAAGAGGCTACTGAGGGGATCGACGTCGTTCCTGGTTCCCAGGTTGACGAGGATGAGGCGTCGACCGACCGCAAGCGGCTCCTTGCCTTGATGACGGAGGTCGTCGATCTCGCGGGTGATCAGGACGCCAAGCTCGTACATGCCACCAAGCTCGTGAAGGAGCTGATTGATGATGGCTTTGCGCCGATCCTGTTCTGCCGGTTCATCCCCACGGCTGAGTACGTGGCGAACCACCTCCGCCAAAAGCTGAAGGGCGTCGCCGTGCAAGCGGTCACCGGCAAGCTGACACCCGAGGAGCGCGAAGAGCGCGTCGCCGACCTAGCCGGGAACGAAAAGCGCGTGCTCGTATGCACCGACTGCCTGTCCGAAGGGATCAACCTCCAGGAGAGCTTCGACGCGGTGATGCACTACGACCTGTCGTGGAACCCGACGCGCCACGAGCAGCGCGAGGGCCGCGTGGATCGCTACGGTCAGCCGAACCCGGTCGTGCGGACGATCACGTTCTACGGACAGGACAACCCGGTGGACGGCTTCGTGCTCGACGTGCTCCTGCGCAAGCACAAGCGTATCCGTTCGCAGCTCGGCATCACCGTGCCCGTGCCTATGGATACCAGTGTCATCGTGGAGGCGATCTTCCAAGGGCTGCTGCTCAGGAAGAAGGCGGAGCCGCAGCAGCTCCTCCTCGACTTCGCCGAGGATCCGGCCCGCAAGCAGATGGACATTCAGTGGGATGCGGTCGCGGAGCGCGAGAAGAAGACCCGGAACCTGTTCGCGCAGCACCAGATGCAGAAGGCCGTGAGCGAGGACCTGGTTGTGGAGCTGGCCGAAGCGCGGCGCGCGCTGGGGAGCGGCAAGGACGTGGAAAGCTTCGCGGCCGAGGTGCTCGGAAGCTACGGGGCTGCGATCTCGAAGAAGAAGAACGTCCACACCGTGGGGCTCAAGGGCGCACCGGCCGTGCTGCGGGACGCCGTGGGCGAGGACGAGGAGCTGACGATCTGCTTCGGGCCGCCCGTGCCCAAGGGCGCGAAGCTGGTCACCCGCACCCATCCGGTGATCGAGGGGCTCTCGGCGCTGGTGCTGGAGAGCGCGCTCGACGCGGCGATTGCCGGGCCTGCCCGACGCTGTGGCGTCATCCGTACGGACGCGGTTTTGAAACGGACCACCGTGCTGCTCCTGCGCCTGCGCTTCCACCTCATCGCCGAGGGCGGCGCAGATCCGATCCTTGCCGAAGATCTCGTTTTGGTCGGTTTCGAAGGCAGCCCTGAGCAGGCGACATGGCTCCCAGAGAGCGCGGTACTCCCGCTGCTCGACGCCGAGCCCGGAGCCAACGTCCCGGTGGAACCGGCCCGCGAGCAGCTTGAGCGGCTCATGGAGGCGGTGCCCACACTTCGGCCGCACCTACACAAGGTCGCCGAGGAGCGGGGGCGCGAGCTGCTCATCGCCCACAAGCGGGTGCGCGGCGCGGCGCGGATCAGCATGCGCGGCATCAAGGTCGAGCCGCACCTGCCGGTCGACCTGCTAGGCGCATTTGTCTACCTGCCCGTGCCCAAGGGAGGCGCGTCGTGAGGCGGGGGCGCAGCGTGTTCTCCTGCGTCCAAACCGAGGGCGGACTTCTCCCGTCGGGTCTTCTCGAACGGATTGCGGCGGGCGACAAGGACCTGCCCGGCCTTACGGCTGCGGACTACCACTTGGTCGGCACAGAAACGTTCGGTGAAGCGGTGAGCCGCGCCTGGAGCCGCCTTGTGGTCGCGTGGAAAGCGTTCGTCGAGGCCAGGGACAAGCTTCCCGAGTCCGACCTCGGAACCCCCACAACACGGGAGAAGTGGCTCCTGCCACTCTTCCAAGAACTGGGCTACGGGCGGCTCACCCTGGCTAAGGCCGTGGAGTTGGAGCGGCGCACGTTCGCGATCTCCCACTTCTGGAAGAACTCGCCGATCCACATGCTGGGCTTCGGAATCAAGCTCGAAGATCGGCTGAAAGGCGTAGTCGGGGCGGCGAAGGCCACACCCCATGGGCTCGTGCAGGAGTTCCTCAATCGTTCGGACGACCACCTGTGGGCGTTCGTCACGAACGGCTACGTGCTGCGCATCTTGCGAGACAACCGCAGCCTCACACGGCAGGCCTACGTGGAGTTCGACCTCCAGGCGATCATGGAGGGCGACCAGTACGCCGAGTTCGCGCTCCTGTGGATGATCTGCCACGAGAGCCGGGTCGAGGCCGACAAGCCGGAGGAGTGCTGGCTGGAGAAGTGGTTCCAGCATTCCAAGGACGAGGGCGTGCGCGCCCTCGACAAGCTTCGGGAGAGCGTCAAGATCGCCATCGAGCGGCTCGGCTCTGGGCTCCTACGCCACCGCTCGAATGCGGAGCTGCGCGATGCCTTGGCACGCGGCGACCTCGCGGCCCAGGACTATTACCGGCAGCTTCTCCGTCTCGTGTACCGCCTCATCTTCCTGTTCGCAGCCGAGGAGCGCGGGGCGCTATTGGAACCCCTTCCCGAACAAGATGCACCTGATCGGGCCTTAAAAGAAGTGGCGCAGAAGCGGTACCTCGACTGGTACTCCACGTTCC
Source organism: Pseudomonadota bacterium (assembly GCA_023229365.1). Lineage (NCBI taxonomy): Bacteria > Pseudomonadati > Pseudomonadota > Pseudomonadota bacterium. The sequence continues at coordinate 23,929 of JALNZK010000078.1, forward strand.
GGCTCCGCAGGCTGGCCGAGCGGCGGCGCGGCGGCCCGCACCCGGACCTGTGGCAGGGGCTCAAGCTCGTCATGTCGAAACTCCGCGAAGGCTGCGCGGACCTGGGCCTCCCCGCGCTAGGCAGTTTCCTGTGGACCGACGAGGCGGCCCCCTGGCCGCTGCGCTCCGAGATCGCGAATGAGGACCTGCTCGCCGCAGTGCGCGCCCTGTGCTCCACCCGCGACGCCGGGGTGACCCAGACCGTCAACTGGCGGCTCGTTGGCGCGGCCGAGCTGGGCAGTATCTACGAGTCGCTCCTGGAGTTGCACCCGCGCATCGAGAAGGAAGCGGCTCGGTTCGATCTGGGAACCGCCGCCGGGCACGAACGCAAGACCACGGGCAGCTATTACACGCCGTCGTCGCTCGTGGACTGCCTGCTCGACTCGGCGCTCGACCCGGTGCTCGCCCAGGCGGCGAAGGTAACTGTTTAGCGGGATGATAGCACAGCCGACAGCGAGATCACGGCCGGAAGATGCTCGGCGGCGGCGCGCCGGACATGTGCGCGGCGACGGCCCGCGTGATGAAGTCGCCGAGGTCGA
>JALNZK010000079.1 GCA_023229365.1 Pseudomonadota bacterium
GCTGTCCGTGTCGGTATCGGAATCGGTATCGGTGTCCGTGTCGCTATCGGTATCCGTGTCGGTGTCGATATCGGTGTCGGTGTCGCTGTCCGTGTCGGTGTCGACGTCGGTGTCCGAATCCGTGTCCGTGCTCGTGTCCGAATCATCGGAGTCCGGGCCCTCGTATCCTCTGAACATGTTGCAGCTCGCCGCCGCCAGGATGGACAAAACGAAAACGGCGTTCTTCAAGTTTTGCATCTCAGAACCCCCTGGTCAGCATCAAGCCGGCACCTCGATCAAGTACGAGGGGGATCACCGCGCTCGTCGCGACTTCGCCCTCGGAATTCTTCTTCTTGAAATCGGTCAGGAACACCAGCACACCGGTGGTCACCAAGCCGGCCAAGGTGACCCCGAAGAAGACCCGCTCGACGACCTGCAGCGACTCGGCACCGTCGCGATCCGAGGAGCGTCCGGTCTTGTCCGCCTTGTCGAAACGATCGCCGACCTGGAAATCGAGGACCACCGTTCCCACGCCCAGTCCAACTGTCGCCGCCGCCGCCACGATGAGCGGCACCGGACCGAGGCGCTTCTTGCTTTCGTCCTTCTCCGGATCCGTCAGCGCCGGTTGCGGGGTGGGTTCCGGCTCTTCCTCGGCCACGGGGGTCACGGGCTCCTCTTCCGGCGCCGGGGCGGGCTCGGCCGCGATGGCCGCCTGCAACTCCTCGAGCGTCCTCCTGGCCTCTTCGGCCTTCTCCCCGTCCGGCGCGATGGCGAGGTACTGCTCCGTCAGATCCAATGCGGTCCGCTTGTCGCCTGAGAACAGCGCGGCCTGGGAGGCGTTGTAGATGGTCACCCGGTGCAGGAAGATCTTCATCGAGCACTGGAAGGACTCGAGGGCCGCCGCGTACTTCCCCACGGCGAACATCGACTCGCCGGCGGAGAACCACTGTTTCGCCGCTCTCTTGGCCTCCTTCTCATCCGCGGGCCGGTCCGGGCAGGTCGCGAGCACCTGTTGGGCCGATGCCTCCGAAGCAAAGGCCAATGCGACGAGGAGAGTCATGACGATGCCGCGGCACTTCATGCGGACCTCCATCAGCCAATCCCGACCCAGGGCGAGATTCCGCCACGGTCAGCCATCGACCGTCTTCTTTGCAACAGTATAGTAGAGTTCAAGTAGTACTGCACGACCAACTGTCGGCAACAGCGAGGATTTCCGATTCGCGTGCGAAGGGCGACGGACGGTCGGCGACTCAATCGAACGGGCTGGGGAGGAGCACCTCGTTCTTCGGGGCGTCGGTTTTCTCAACCGCCTGTTTTTTTACCTTGGGCTTGGTCTTGGACATGGATCCGGCAGCTGCTTTCTGCCACGTCACCACCACCTCGCGATCCCGGTCCAGGGGAATGGTCACCTCGAAGGGGCTGTAGCCCGGGGCGGTGATCCGGAGCCTTCCCGTTTCACGCGACGCCGGCAGGACGAACGGGTACTCGATTCCCTTTTCGTCCAAGGTGACCTCTGCGCCGACTGGCAACGCACCGAGATCCAGGCGGATCTCCTTCGGTCCCTCCTGCACCACCGGCGGCGGTGCTTCGGACGCGCCGGGCGGCACCGGCTCCGGTGCCGTCGCGGCGATCACCGGCGCGGTCTTCTCCGCGCTCCCGGCGGGTTCTCCGGAGCCGACGGCGAACAGCACGACGGCGGCGATCACGGCGACGGCCGCGAGCACGGCGCCGAGCAGCGCGTACTTCTTCTTCCTGGAAACGGCAGTGCCGCCGGAGTGCGCGTAGTCCCCTCCCCCGAACCCGTCGATCGTCGCCGCGAGCCTCGGCTGCGACTCCCCTTCGCCGGGGGGCGGCGGCACCGACGTGATACCCGTCTCCTCTCCCCGCTCCCTGCGGAAGTCGCGGAGCTTGCGCTCGTGCTCCTCGATCTCCGCGGTGAACATGCCGTGCATCAGCCGCGAGAGGTGTGCCGGGCCGAACTTGTACTCGTGCGCCTGGATCATCTCGTCCAGATCGTCGTGCATCTGCGCGGCGGTCTGGTAGCGATCTCCGGGCTGGTTGGCCAGCGCGGTCAGGATGATCGCCTCGAGGTCCGGGCTGATGTCGGACGCGATCTCGCTCGGCCTGATCGGCTTTCCGTTGACGATGTTGTGCAGCGTGCCCGCGTCGTTGTCGGCGTGGAACGGGTGCCTGCCCGTGCACATCATGTAGAGCACGACGCCCAGCGAGAAGACGTCGCAGCGCCGGTCCATGGGCTCGCAACGGATCTGCTCGGGCGCCATGAAGCCGACCTTGCCCTTGATGGAGCCCACCTCCGAGTGGGAGAGCTTGTTCGCGGCCCAGGCGACCCCGAAGTCCGCGAGCTTCGTGTAGCCGCCGTACGACAGGAGGATGTTGCGGGGCGTGACGTCCCTGTGCACCAGGCCGAGCGGCTTTCCGTCCTGGTCCTTCAGCTCGTGCGCCTCGTGCAGCCCCAGGCAGACCTGGGAGACGATGTGGGCCGACAGCCCCTCCGCGAGGGAGATCCCCTCCTGCCTCGCGGCCTTCATCGTCGTGTGCAGGTTCTGTCCGAGGACGAGCTCGCCGATCATGTAATAGATCTCGCCCTCCCGACCGACCTCGTAGATCTCGGCCACGTTGGGATGGCGGATGCTCGCGGCGAGGCGCGCCTCGTCGAGGAACATCTTGATGAACTGCTTCTCCCTGGACAGGTGGGGGTGGATCAGCTTGATGGCGACGAACTTCTCGAACCCGGCCATGCCCGGAAGGCGGCCGACATGCACCTCCGCCATGCCGCCATGGGCGAGAGGGTAGATGATCTCGTACCTGCCGATTCTTTCCTTGGTCACTTGAACCATCTCGGCTGCGGTCGTCCCCGATTCCAATAATACTCCCTTAATTCGAGTATGGACGTCACAGAACGAGAGTCAAGGCGACTCCCCTTTCCGAGGACCGCGCCCCGTACACGGCCCCGCTCCTCACGCCGGCCCGAACCAGCCGTCCCAGAGCCCGGTCAGGAAGGCGCGCACGTTGATTCCTATCGAGCGCGTGCGGTAGCCCCCCTCCTGCGCGACCAGCGTCGGCAGGCGCAGGCCGCCGATCCGCCGCCCCATGGCCGCGAAGTCGGCGGCGTGCAGGCTCCACGTCCCGGTCGGGTCGCCCCTGGCCGTGTCGAGCCCCAGGCACACGATCAGGAAGACCGGGGCGTGCTCCCTCACGCGGTTGAGCGCCCGCCCGAGAGCGCGCCCGTGGCGCACCCCGTCCGCCTTCTCGGGCAGCGGCAGGTTCAGGTTGAAGCCCATGCCGGGGCCCTCCCCGCGCTCTTCCGCGAAGCCGCTGAAGTAGGGATAGGCGAAGCTCGGGTGGCCGTGGATCGACACGGTCAGCACGTCGTCCCGCCTGAGAAAGATCTGCTGCTGGCCGTTTCCGTGGTGGTAGTCGACGTCGAGCATCGCGACGCGGCCGTAGGCGCTGAGCATCTGCGCGGCGATGGCCGCGTTGTTGAGGTAGCAGAAGCCGCCGAAGGCCCGCTGCTCGGCGTGGTGTCCGGGCGGGCGCACGAGCGCGTAGGCGATGCGGTGCCCACCGAGCAGGCGCCCGGCGGCGGTCAGCGTCGCGTCCGCGGCCGAGCGCGCGGCGCGGTAGGCGTTGATGTTGATCGGCGTGAAGGTGTCGATGCAGTAGTAGCCGGCGCGCATCGCCAGCTCGCGCGGCGGGCGCGCGCCGTTGCGGATCGGGAAGACGTAGGGGTAGATCGAGCGGCCGGGCTTCATGCTCGCGCAGGCGCGCTGGAAATACGAGAGCATCTCGCGGTCGTGCACCGCGAGGATCGGCTCGACGCCGTGCTCGCGCGCGGGGAAGCGGGAGACGATGTCGAGCGGCTCGAGATCCGCGAGGATGGATCGGACCCGCACCGGCGACTCCACGTAGCCCCGCTCGCGCACGTGGTGGATCTCGTGCTGCTCGTTCACCACCATCGCGATGCGGCGAAAGCGGTCGAGCGTGTAGCGGAGGGGCGCCTTCCGCTCGGGGCTCCTCACGTACCGGGGCGGACGCACGAGGACGGGATCGTCGACGAACGAGGCCACCACCCGGTCCACCGCGGCGGCCTCACAGAGGTGGAGGTACTTCTCCTCGAGGATGGTGCGCACGATCGCCCGCGCCTCGTCGCGGCGCAACGGCCGGCCGGTATCGAGGTCGTCGAAGACGAGGTAGGGCGGGTCCTCGTCCTCCGGCGGCGGCGGCGTGGCGTAGGCGTTGTTGTCGAGCGGCCGCGCCCCGTACTGCTCGTAGAACCTCAGGCGGGCGGCGTTCAACCGGCGGATCTCGGGCCGAGGGGAGAGGGCCGGGTCGTCGGGCAGGCACTCGAAGAAGAGGCCGATCGCGCCGCTCGCCTGCGCCTCGCCGCGCACGTGCTCGTAGAGCGCGCCACCGACGCCGCCCCCGGTGCGCTTCATCGCGGCCGAGAGGAAATCCAGGAACGCGACCTTCAGCTTCGGCTCCCACGAGGTGAGCGCGAAGCCGCGGACCGTCCCGCGCTGATCCTGCGCGACGTTGAGGACGTACTGGAAGCGGCCGGAGTTCACGCGCAGCTTGGCGGGAAGGCCCTCGACGTAGTCGGGGTTCAGGTGCGGGAACTGCTCGCGCAGGATCTGCTGCACCTGCCGCACGACCTCGGCGTTGGAGTGGGCGATGTCGTCCGGGACGCGGCGTATGCGGAACACGGGCACGGGCGACCTCCGATGCGGTCCGATGAGCGTACGCGGGCGGGTCGGACCGGTCAACCGAGCCTCCGGTGCGGTTGCCGTTCCGGAGCGGCGGGTGTAGTCCACTGTCATGAGGCTCGCAGCGATCGCGCTGGCCGCCGCAGCGCTGCTCGGCGCGTGCAGCGCCAACCGGCAATCGGGCGACGCGGCGGGGCGACCGCCCCAGGCCCCCGGCCGGCCGCCGGCGGCATCGGCTCCGGAACCGCCGCTCTCGGTCGACGCGGGTGCGCCCCTGCCCGCGGACGCCCTGCCCGCCGTTTCGAACGGCTGCCCGCCCGCCGGCGAGATCGCGGCCGAGCCGACCTACGCCGCCTCGGGCACGGTGCTCTTCGGGAAGACTTTGGGCGAGCGGAAGGGCCTACCGCGGATCAAGCCCGATGATCCGCGCCACCTTCCCGTGAACAGCGCGGTGATCTTCCGGATCTTCCACCGCGACGCGCAGCCGGCGATCCTCGAGTGCTACCGGGCCGCGCTCGCCGAGTGCCCGCAGCTGTCCGGGGTGCTCAGGGTCCGCTTCGAGATCGCCGCGGACGGATCGGCGCGCGGCGTCGGGCTCGCGGGCCCCGGGATCTCCCCCGCGCTCGACGGCTGCGTGCTCGAGCAGGTGCGCGCGGCCCGGTTCCCGAAGGAAAGCATGTCGCACGTGTGGATCACCTGGCCGTTCATCTTCATCCCGGTCAAGGATCTCTCCACGGAGTAGGCGATGCCGTACGCGCGCCTGACCTGCTACTACCTCTCCGGCACCGGCAACTCGTTCCGCGCCGCCCGCTGGCTCGCCGAGGCGGCCGAGGCGCGGGGCGTCGAGAGCGCGGTGATCCCGATCGATCGCGCGGCGCCGAAGGACGACTTGCGGCCGGGGTCGGCCCAACTCGTCGGGATCTACCACCCGGCGCACGGGCTCATGCCGCCCTGGTCGATGATCAAGTTCCTACTCCGGATGCCCCTCGGCCGCGGGGCCCACGCGGCGATCGTGTCGACGCGCGGCGGGATCCGCGTCGGCAGGCTCGTCCTCCCCGGCGCCGCCGGGCTCGCGCTCTGGTTCCCGCTCCTCGTGCTGCTGCTCAAGGGCTATCGGGTGCGCGCGGGGCTCAGCATCGACATGCCGGTCAACGTGATCAACCTGCACTGGGGGCTCGCGCCGCACAACGTGGAGCACATCAAGGCCTGGGGGCGACGGCGGCACGCGCGCCTCGTCGACGCGCTCCTCGGCGGGCGGCGGTTCTGGCACCCGGTCAACGTCGCCTGGGAGGCGATTTGGGCGGGCGGGCTGCTCTGGCTGTGGCCGATCTTCCCGATCGCGTACCTGCTCGTCGGCCGCGTGACGATGGGCAAGATCATGTTCGCCGACACCCGCTGCAAGGGGTGCGGCCTGTGCGCCAAGTACTGCCCCAACGGCGCGATCGTCATGCGCGGCGAGAAGCCGAGGATCCCGTTCTGGACCTACCACTGCGAGGCGTGCCTGCGCTGCATGGGCTACTGCCGACAGCGCGCCGTGGAGGCGAGCCACCTCTGGCTCACTGCCGTTATCCTCGCGACCATGTTCCTCACCGCCGAGCCGCTCCGGGCCGCGATCGAGGCCGTGACCGGCGCGCGGCTCGACCTGCCCGGCCCGTTCTGGCAGCTCGCATCGGTCGCGCTCTCCTTCCCGGCGATCCTGCTGCTCTACTACCCGTTCTTCGGGATGCAGCGCATCCGGCCGCTGCGCGTCGCGCTCGGCTACCTGACTTGGACGCGCGCCTTCAAGCGCCGCCACCACGACCCGGAGACCGAGCTGAGGCAGCTGCGATGAGAGGAGATCCCGCACTTCACAAGACGCCGGCGAGTGGCCATGTTCTCATCGAGAGGAAGGAACGAGCATGGACCAGATCGACGCCCACGGCCTCCGTTTCCGGAAGAGATTCTTGGATTCTCCACTTCAAGTAATTAAACATATATTAAGAGTTAAAATATCTATATTTATAATGATTTTTGCTCGCAGAAACAACCGGATTTCGGCGGCCTTCCGTGAGCGGCTCAACCTGGCGGTGTGCGGCGTGAACGAGTGCCTGTACTGCACCCACCTCCACACGAAGACCGCCCTCGCCGCCGGGGTGACCGGGGAGCAGGCCGCTGCCATCCTCGCCGGGGAGACGGAGGGAGTGCCCGCGCAGGAGGCGCGCGCCGTCGCCTTCGCCAGGTACTGGGCCGACTCCGGCGGCTGGGACGACACCGACGGGTACGGCGCCCTCGTGGAGACCTACGGGGAGGCCAAGGCGGCGACGATCCGCGCGTCCCTTCACGTCATCCAGGCAGGCAACATGTGCTCCAACACGGCCGAGGCGTTCCGGGTGAAGGCCGCGCCCCGGAGCGGGCCGGGGTTCTTCCTGGCGTGGGTGCTGGCCGCGCCGGTGGCCTTCATGGTGCGCCTGATGGGCGGCTACCGGCGATGAGCCGCTCCATCTGCCCGAGCATGTCGTCCATCAGCTTCGCGGCCGCCGCGATCGCGTCGGGCCGGGTGAGATCCACGCCCGCCCCGCGCAGGAGCTCGAGCGGCGGCTTGGACATCCCCCCTTTGAGCATCCCGAGGTAGGCCTCCCGCGCCGGCGCCCCTTCGCCCTTCACCTTCCCGGCGATGGCGATGCCCGACGACAGCCCGGTGGCGTACGAGTAGACGTAATACTTGTAGTAGAAGTGCGGGATGTACGCCCACTCGACGTCGTCGTTCTCCCCCATCGTGAAGTCCGGCCCGTAGTAGGTCCGGATGAGCCCGCCGTATGTCCGGCTGAGCAGCTCCGCGGTCAGCGGCTCGCCCCGCTCCGCCGCCGCGTGCGCCGCGCGCTCGAACTCGGCGAACAGCGCCTGCCTGTAGATCGTCGTCCGGATGCCGTCCACCATCTCGTTCAGCAGGTACAGCCGCTCCTCGTCCGTCTTCGCGCGCTCGAGCAGGTAGTCCGAGAGCAGCTTCTCGTTGGTCGTCGACGCGATCTCCGCCAGGAACGCCGAGTAGCCGCTCGTCACGTAGGGCTGCGTCGACATCGCCAGGCGCGAGTGCATCGCGTGGCCGAGCTCGTGCGCCAGCGTCGACAGGTCGTCGTACTCCTCGTAGTAGTTCATCTTCACGAACGGGTGCATCCCGAACACGGAGCAGCTGAAGGCGCCGCTCTTCTTGCCCTTGTGCGGGTAGAGATCGATCCAGCCGTTGTCCACGTCGAGCCCCTCGGAGAGCGCCTGCACGTAGCCCGGCCCGAGCGGCGAGAGCGCCTCCGGGAGGATCCGCGCCGCGTCCTCGTAGGTGAACCGCATCGGCACCGCCGCGACCATCGGCGTGTACATGTCGTAGATGTGCAGCTCGTCCACGCCCATGATCCGCTTGCGCAGCCGCACGTAGCGGTGCAGCGGCTCGAGGTTCGCGTTCACGGTCGCGACGAGGTTGTCGTAGACCTCCTCGTCGATGTCGTCCTTGTCCATGTACGCCTGGCGGGCGGTGTCGTAGCCCCGCGCCCGCGCCATCGTCACGTTGAGCCGCACCTGCCCGGACAGCGTGCTCGCGTAGGCGTGCTGGTACTGCCTGAGCGTCGAGAACAGCGCCTCGACCGTGTCGCGGCGCACCCGCCTCTCCGGATCGGACCGGAGCTTGCCGTAGCTCGACATCGTCAGCTGCACCTCGACGCCCGCCGCGTCCGCCACCTTCGGCAGCGGCATGTCGGCGAGGATGTTCGTGAACGTCTTCTCGTGGTCGGACGGCAGCTCGTTCAGGTCGATCTCGGCCCAGAGGTTGTCGCCCGCCAGCGCCAGCACCCGCTCCGCCTCCTCGCCCAGCGCCCGCGCCCGCCGGCGCCGGATCTCGTCGATGTACGGCCGGAGCTCGGCCAGCCGCGCGTCGGCCGCGTACGCGCGCCGGAGCGCGCCGTCGTCGAGCGCCAGGATCTCCTTGCGGATGAAGCCCGCCGTGGCGATGAGGCCGCTCATCGCGTCGAGCGCCCGATCCGCCATGCCCTGCAGCGCCGAGCTCGTCTGGTCCGTGTCGAGCTTGTTTGCGGAGTACAGCGTCGCCTTGTTGGTGAGGAGCCGCGTCTCGAAGTACAGCTCCAGGCACTCCCGCAGCGCCTGGGGCTTCTTGAGCTTGCCCTTGTACCCGTCCAGCTTCGCGCGGTTCTTCGCCGCCTGCGCGAGCCCCTCCGCGAACGCCGCGTCGCTCGCGAACAGCGGCTCGAGCTTCCACTTGAAGCGGTCCGGGATCTCCGCCCGCGGCATGTTGCCGTCCGGGATCCCCTTCGCCTGCGGCGCCGTCGCGACGTCGGGTGCGGGCTCCGGCCCGGCGTCCGCGGCGACCGGCGCCACGGGCGTCTGCGTCTGCACCGCCGCGCCCGAGGGGCCGCACGCGCCCGCCGCGAGCGCGCAGCAGGAGAAGATCCCGGCGAAGATCGCCTTTCGGGCATGCTCTCGTTTCATGGTCGCCTCCCTCCCCTTCGGCCCTCGCGGGTCGACGGTCTCATTCAGCGCGCCTCGCGGCTGTCGCGATCACCGCCCATCGCCGCAGACTCTACCAGGGGTGGCAGGACTGGGACAAGCCGGGGCCGCCCCGTCCGGGGAGCTGCTCGGCCCGGGCGATCTCCGTCCGCCCGCGCCCTTCGGAGCGGAGGGATGGGCGCACCTCGACGATCTCATCCGGTTCTTCGCCGAACCGCCGCACCCTCTGCCCCGTTCGAGGGCCGACCGCGGAGAGCCACTGCGCCAATGCGCCGCTCGCCGCCGCGGGCGCCGGACTCGACGAACACGCCGTCGAGCTTCAGCGCGCCCATTCTTTCTCCTCGCCCAGCACTGAAACGCGCAACAGCCATGGGCGAAGCTTTTCCTTGCGGTACTCGAAAGGCATCCTGCAGCCCTTCTCCAAATAGGCCATGTAGAAGACCTTCGCGGGCGGAACGACCTCTCGGCAGCGCCTGAAGTAGTGGACCTCGCCCGGAGGCTCGAAGAACCCGGTCAGCTCGAAGGTCCCGTGGTAGGCGTCCCCGAAGTAGTTCGATACGAAGACGAGGGGCTCGCCGGCGGGGACCGTTTCCTCGATGACCTCGAGCACCATCCTGGTCTGCATCCGGCTGCCGATCCTGAGGTTGTTCAACGTCCTGAACGCGCGGCCGGCGAGGGTCACCTTGCTCTGCCCGCGCAGCTCCAGCAGGAACGCCGCCGGGCTCTGCACGTTGAACAGGAGGACGAGCACCATCCCGACGGCGAGGAAGGTCCCCACGAGGCGTCTGCTCGGGAACCTAGGCGAGCCGACCACGAGCGCCGCGACGAACGGCGAGATCGGCAGGAGGAATCTCAGGTTGTAGAAGGAGCCGCGGTGGAGCATCAGGCCGAGCGTGAACAGCGCGACCGCCGCGAGGATGGGCAGCTCCCTTCGGCGATAGCGCCTGAAGAGGCACACGACGAGCACGTTGAGCGACAAGAGCAGCGAGACGACGACCATGACCGCGTTGCTGCCGAGGATGAGGAGCCTTCCCTCCTTTTCGATCAGAACGCCCGACGGGCCGGCGTCTTTCAAACCGGTGATCATCTGCAGGTAGTGCGCGAAGTCCTTCGTCCCGAGGATCTGGCTCCCCGGGTAGACCGCGATGCCGAGGAGCAGGAGCGCCGTCGGCGCGGCGAGGGGGGCGAGTGCCCGCATGGGGAGGCGCGCGCTCCGGATCAGCGCCGCGGCGTACAGCGCGTGGATCGGGATCGCCGTGACGCCGTAGAACTTGATCGCCACCGTCGCGTAGGCGCTGAGGAGGTAGAGCCCGAACCAGAGCCAGGTCCGTCCCAGGGTTCGCGCCGAGCCCGACGGTCGCGACTCGAGGAGCTCGATGACGCGGTCGAGCAGCGCGAACGACGCCATGAACGCCGCTGCGAACAACGCGTCGGGGCCGACCGCCCAGAATTGGTAGACGGCCACGGGGTTCAGGAAGGTCACGACCAGCATGGCGCCGAGGCGCTCTCGCGGGATCTCCAGCCGTCGGCTCAAGCGACCGAGCGCCGCGAAGGCCGCGAGCGCGAAGAGCGTTGCCGTGACATACGAGTGGACCATCGGCCCCACGTGGTACCCGAGAGCCGCAACGAAGGGCAGCAGGCTGAGCACCATCCCGAGCGGCTTCTCATAGGCTCGGGCGTTGGGATCCGCGACGAGATCGCCGAGTGACATCGAGCCGCTCAACACCTTGTAGGCGGTCCTGATGTACACCATCGAGTGCTTCACGAACGGCAGGTCCGCATTGACGACGAGCAGCACCAGCCCCAACCCGAGCAACAGGAGCAGCACGATTCTGGGGTCTCTCGGTTTGAATGGAGCGATCATTTCCCACTGCTCGAGACGAGCACGAGCGTCTCACCTCGCCCGTCCTCGTTTATCGAGCGGACGGACGCATATTGGCTCAGCATCATATGAAACTAGCACTCGCCTATCCGCCTTTCTACCACAAGGCGTTCAACGAAAATCTCCTCCCGGCGGACGGACCGCGAACCTCGTCCTGCCGCTTGCCCCTCCTTTTCACGGCGAGCATACTCGTCCCCGGCCGTCCCCCGCATGACTCGCGAGCCGTCGGCGCGCACGTCCCGCGGGGGAAGGCCGAACGCGGAGGAAACATGAGGGTATCGATTCCGGTGGTCGCGGCGGTCGCCTGTCTGGCTTGGGGCGGACATGCCGCCGCCCAGACGTCGGCCAAGGACGAGGCCAAGCGGCACTTCGCCAACGGCGTCGAGCTCGCCGGAAACGAGAACTTCGCCGCCGCCGCCGCCGAGTTCGAGGTCTCCGTAGAGCTCTACTCGACGAAGATGGGCCTGTTCAACCTGGCGAACGCCTACAAGGCGCTCTACCGCTACGGCGACGCGCTCGAGATGGTCGACCGGCTGGAGCGCGAGTTCGGGAAGAAGATCGACACCGAGCTCCGCAAGGAGATCGAGGCGCTGAAGGAATCCGTGCAGCTGATCATCGGGTGGCTCGACGTGCGCGTCGACAAGGAAGGCGCCGCGGTTCGCGTCGACGATCTCGCGGTCGGCGCGAGCCCGCTCGCGGACAAGCTGACCGTCGGCCCCGGGGATCACGTCGTCGAAGCGGCGCTGGACGGCTTCGAGACCTCCCGCCGCACCGTGAAGGTCGCGTCCGGGGACACCGTCGTCGCGGAGATGGCGCTCGTCCCGGTGCGGGAAGAGCCGCCCGCGCCCGCCGTCGGCGAGGGAGAAGCCGGCGCGGCGACCACCGATGGCGTCACCGCGAAGGCGCCCGCCGCCGAGACGGGCGCCGAGAAGGAGAAGGGTGTCGGGCCGCTGTTCTGGGTCGCCCTCGGGGGCACGGTCGTGGCCGGCGCGCTCAGCGGCGTGTTCTACGGCCTCGCCGCAGGCGCATCGAAGGACTTCGATGCGGCCAAGCGCGACTACGCCGATCTGGCCGAGGCCTTGGCGGCGGACCCGGACGATCCCGCGCTTCCCGCTCGCGACGAGCGGTTGTGGAGCGAGATGGAGGACGCGTCGTCGGAGATGTCCAGGTTCGGCGACCTGGGGCTCGGGTTCGGCATCGCGGCAGGGGCGTTGGCGGTCGCGACGGTCGTGGTGGGCATCGTACAAACACGCGGCGACGAGAGCGCGGCCGTCGAGGTCGCCGCCGCACCGGGTGGAGTCTCCCTGGCGTTCTGACCACCCGGACTGGGGATGGGCATGAGAACCGTATTCGTCGTTCGCTCTTGGATGCTCGTGTTCGCCGCGCTCCCCGTCGTCGGCGCGTCGGCCTGCTTCGAGGCCCACATGCCGGCGCGGCTCGACATGGATGGTGGAAACGACGCGGACACCGACGCCGACACCGATACCGACACCGACGCGGACACGGACATCGATACCGACACCGATTCGGACACGGACGCAGACGCGGGGGTCTTCGAGTGCACCGGGACGGGGATGTGGCTCGACCCGGAGACGAACCTGTGCTGGGAGAACCCTCCCGCCTCCGCGCCCGTCCTCTACGACGCGGCGATCGCCCACTGCGCGTCGCTCGGCGCCAAGTGGCACATGCCCACCATCAGCGAGCTCCGCTCCATCGTCGACGGCTGCGACAGGATGAGCTGGGACCTGCTCGTCGGCGTCTGCGACGACATGGCGGACTGCTGCACCGTCTCCGACGCGTGCAACGGCGTCTCGTGCTGGGACATGACCATGTGCGACGGCTGCATGCCCCTCCTCGGCGGCCCCGGGCCCTGGGGCTGCTACATCAAGGCCGGCCTCCTCGGCACCTGCACGGACCCGTTCTTCTCCTCCACGGAGAGATCCTCCGGGGTCGACGAGGTCTGGACCGTGGCGTTCAACGACGGATACGTGGTGCAGCGCGACACCTCGACGACGAACGGGCGGGTGCGCTGCGTCCGGGAGCTGCTGTCCGTCGAAGTGGGCCCGGATCCGTGCACGCCGTTGCGCGCGATCGAGTGCGGCGAATCCGCCTCCGGCGAAACCGCGGACGCCGGATCGAGCGACGGGATCGACCTCTACAGCTGCGCGCCGTTCGAGCTGGCCTCCCGCGAGGTGGCGTACGGCTTCGCGAGCCCCCTGAACGCGGTCGTCGACGTCACCATCGACGACCTCACGTCGGACCTGAGCCTCATGGTGCTCCCGGGGTCGGGCGCCGGGGCGTGCGATCCGTCGAGCTGCGTCGCGGGCAGCTTCACGCACCTGCTGGAGAGCGAGAGCGTCTCGTTCACCGCGGCGCCGGACGATCCGTACTCGATCGTGATCGACAGCTGGGGGGCGTTGACCGGCGGCTACCACGTCTCCGTGGACTGCACCGAGTGCATCCCCGAGGGCGGCGCGGCGGTCGTCTTCCCCGGAGCGCCTTCGTGCTGCCCGAGCCTCGACACCATCCCCTGCGACGGCCCGGACGCCGACGGCGGCGCCTGTGCGCCGTGCCCCGGCGCCGAGATCTGCGCGAACTGCGGGGACTCGAACTGCGGGCCGGGAGAGAACGAGTGCAACTGCCCCGTCGACTGCCCGCCCTGATCTCCGCCCGAGGCCGGGCGCCCGACCGTGAACGAGGGCGGCTCGCCGCTCTTGACCGGTGCCGCGCTGAGTGCGTCCGTTCCTACTTCGCGCTCGTGCTGATCGTCGCGCTCGGCTTGGACTAGCGGTGCTTGGGCCATTGACAACCACGGTTGCCGTGCCCAGCATGCTAGCAAGTACTTGCTAGACGGAGGCGACTCATGACGACCAGAAAATCGACCGAGGAGCGACGCAGAGAGATCGCCGACGCCGCAATCAAGATCATCGGCGAGCGCGGCCTGCGGGAGTTCACGGCGGCCCACATCGCCCACGAAGTCGGTATCAAGGACGGGACGATCTTTCGTCATTTCAAGGACATGAATGAGATAACGAGCGCCGTGCTCGACCGCCTCCAGGAGTTGCTTGAGGCGGCGCCGCGGTTCACGGGAGATCCCCTCGAGCGACTGGAGGGGTTCGTCCTGAGCCGCCTCCACTCCGTCACCGTCCAGCGAGGGATACAGTCTCTCCTCTTCTCGGACCAACTCTCCCACGCCTTGGGCGCCGAAGGCCTGAGGCGGGTCGCAGCGCTCAGGAACCGAGGCCGCGAGCTCGTCAGATCGTGTCTTCGCGAAGCGGGCGAGAAGGGCCTCCTCCGGGAGGACCTCGACATCGAGGGAGCGGTCGTCCTCGTCACTGGGATGGTGATGGGGTTCTTGTTCGCGGCCACCGACAGCGCACTTCCCGCACCTGCGGGCGAAATGGAGCAACGGTGCTGGCAGACCCTCCGTTCTGCGCTCGCGCGGGAACAGGTGCTCTCATGAAGTCCAGGACCAAGGTTGTCGTTCTCGTCGCCAGCGTGGTCCTGTTCGTGGCGGCGTTCGTGTGGCTGCTGACCACGCACGGCCCGTTGGCCCCGGTGGGGGTGCAGCTCGGCAGCGTCGTTCGCGCCGACCTCACCCCCAGCGTGTTCGGCATCGGCACCGTGGATGCGCGCCTGGCCTACGCGGTCGGCCCCATAGCGCCAGGGCGGGTCCTGCGCGTGCTCGTGGATCAGGGCGAAGCCGTGAAGGCGGGGCAGTTGCTGGCGGAGATGGACCCGGTCGATCTGGACCGCCGGGTTCAGGCGTCGGAGAGCGCCGGGGCGCGCTCGCGCAGGGCGGTTCAGGTAGCGAATGCGCAGGTCGCCGAAGCCACGAGCCGCAAGAGGCTCGCCACGACGAACCGCGACCGCGATCGGGCCCTGTACGAGCAGCGCGTCATCAGCAAACAAGTGCTGGATAGCAGCACCGGCGAGGTCGAGCGAGCCGAGGCGGCACTGGCGGCGGCGCGCGCCAACGCGGCGGCGGTGAGGCAGGACGTCGGGCGCGTGGACGCCGAATCGCAGGGCCTCGGCAGCCTGCGTGAGAGCCTGAGGCTCGTGAGCCCCGCGGACGGCGTCGTCGTCTCGCGCGAGGCCGAACCGGGGACCACGGTGGTCGCCGGTGGGACCGTGCTGCGCGTCGTCGTCCCCGAGAGCCTATGGGTGCGGGCACGGGTCGATCAGTCGCGCGCCCAGGGTCTGCGGGAAGGGCAGCTCGCCAGCATCGTGCTGCGCTCCGCGCCCGAGGCTCCGATCCCGGGTCGCGTGGCCCGCATCGAGATGCAGAGCGATCCGGTGACCGAGGAGCGGGTCGTGAACGTGAGCTTCGATGCGCCGCCCGCCCGCCTCTATCTGGGCGAGCTCGCGGAAGTCACCATCCGGCTGCCGGACGAGACCGGCGTGCTCGTCGTGCCCAGCGCGGCCATCGCCCGCGAGGGCAGCGTGACCGGCGTCTGGCAGATGGTGGAGGGGCGTGCCCGCTTCAAGCAGGTCACCATCGGCAACCAGGGCCAGGCGGGCGTGACCCGCATACTCTCCGGCCTGTCCCAGAACGACAGCGTCATCGTTTACAGCTCCGCGCAGCTCACGCCCGGCGTTCGCCTTCGCGAGCAGAAGGTGGAGCAGCCATGATCAACCTCGCCCGCCGTGACGTCGGCAATCATCTTGGCCGCTACCTGCTCACCGGCTTCGGGCTCGGGCTCCTGATCGGCGTCACCTTGACCATGGCGGGGGTGTACCGGGGCATGGTCGACGACGCCAGGGTGCTGCTGCGCGCGGTCCGCGCGGACGTCTGGGTGGTGCAGCAGAACACCCTCGGCCCTTTTGCCGAGCCGTCCAGCCTCCAGGACGATGTCTATCGCGGCCTCGAAGGGCTGCCCGGGGTCGCGGAGACCGGCAACGTGGCCTATCTCACGATGCAGGTGAAGCACGGCGGCAAGGACGTCCGTGTCATGGTGGCGGGCTACACGCCCGGGCGGCTCGGTGGTCCGTCCTTTCTCGTCGCGGGACGCCCGATCGCCCAATCCCACTACGAAGCGGTGGCCGACGCCAAGACCGGGTTCGAGGTGGGCGACCGCATTCGCATTCGCCGCAACGACTTCACCGTGGTCGGGCTCACCCGGCGCATGGTGTCCTCGGGCGGCGATCCGGTGGTGTTCATTCCCCTGAAGGACGCCCAGGAGGCGCAGTTCCTGAAAGACAACGAGTCCATCGTCAACGACCGCAATCGCCTCGCCGAAAACCCCGCCGTCAATCGTCCCGGCCAGCCGGGCGTGCTCCAGGCGGTCGAGGCCATCCAGACGGCCAGCCATAGGGTCAACGCCGTCCTGGTGCGCGTGGAAGAGGGGCATGACTCACGTCAGGTGGCCGACGACATCAAGCGCTGGAAGCACCTCACCGCGTACACCAGCGGCGACATGGAAGACATCCTGGTGGCGAAGCTCATCGCCACGGCGGCCAAGCAGATCGCCCTCTTCCTGATCATCCTGGCGGTCGTGAGCGCGGCGATCGTGGCCTTCATCATCTACACGATGACGCTCGGCAAGATTAAGGAGATCGCCGTCCTGAAGCTGATCGGCACACGCGATCGCACCATCGCCGCGATGATCATGCAGGAGGCGCTGGGCCTCGGGGTCATCGGTTTCTTCGTCGGCAAGTTCGCCGCCACCCTGTGGGCGCCGGTGTTTCCCAAGCACGTGCTCCTCGAGACGAACGACGCGATGCGCGCCTTTGTGATCACGCTGGTGATCTGCGCGTTGGCCTCCGTGCTGGCGATCCGCGCGGCGCTGCACATCGACCCGGCCGAGGCGATTGGCGGATGAAACCATGACGACGACAGGACCCGCGATCCTCATCGAGAACCTGACCAAGCGTTACGGCAGCGGTCCGACCGCCGTGGACGCGCTCAAGGGCGTGGACATGAGGATCGACCCTGGAGAAGTCGTCGGGCTGATCGGTCCGTCGGGCTCGGGCAAGACCACCCTGCTCAAGTGCCTCGGCGCGGTGATCGAGCCGACTTCCGGGCGCTTCACCCTGGCCGGCGAGGTGATCTACGACAATGCGTGGAAGCGGACCGACCTGCGCGCGCTGCGCCGCGACCGCATCGGCTTCGTGTTCCAGGCGCCGTACCTCATCCCGTTTCTCGACGCCACCGACAACGTGGCGTTGTTGCCCATGCTGGCCGGCGTGAAGAACCCCGTGGCGCGTGCCACGGCCCTCGACATGCTGACCGCCCTGGACGTCCAGCACAGGGCGCACGCGCGCATCCCCGAGCTGTCCGGCGGCGAACAGCAGCGCGTGGCGATCGCCCGGGCCCTGGCCAACAAGCCGCCTATCATCCTGGCTGACGAGCCCACCGCGCCCCTGGACAGCGAGCGCGCCCTCGGCGTCGTGAAGATCCTCAATCGCCTCGCGCAGGAGTTCCAGACCGCCATCATCGTGGTCACCCACGACGAAAAGATCATCCCGACGTTCAAGCGCATCTACAACATCCGCGACGGAAAGACCTACGAGGAGCCTGGCGAGGGAAGGCCGATATAGACCTCCTATCGGGGGTCAAGACCCTCCACTTTGCGTCGAGGTGCCTAGGGCGAGATCTACTCGGGGCCGGGGACGCAGTACACCCCCGAGATGGTCGCGCTGTTGTTTCCCTCGACGCATTCGGTGTTCTCCCCCGATCCGGTCCCGTCGTCATCGGCCACCACCGTGACGTCCACCGCGTCCCCCGACGAGACAGGCGGGTTGTCCCAGATGCAGGTGATCGTTTCGCACTGTCCGGGGAGCAGAATGGCGGCGGTCTCCGTGAGGCACACGAGCTCCGCGCTCGCGTAGAACGCCACCGGCGCTCCGGAGCCCAGCGGTTGCGTGCCGCGGTTGCACACCTCGGCCTCCAGCGCCGCGTTGTCGTCCGCGTCGCAGGAGAACGAGCCCCCCTGCGCGGTCATGTCGGGAGAGGAGAAGGCCGCGGCGTCCCCCTGGACGTTCTGCCTGAAGTGGTTCATGTCGTCCACCAACCAGTTCTGATCCCAGCCGGAGGTCGACAGCACCGTCCCGTTCTCCTCTATGTGCGTCACCGAGTACGCGTGCTGGCTCCAGATGGTGCGAGAGCCGACCCACCGATCCGCCACGTCGGAATAGACCCTGATTCCGTTGTACGCCCCGAGCCACTCGGCGCGGCAGGTGTCACCAGTGCCCGGTGTTCCCGTGGGTGGCGTGGCGCAGACGAAGCCGGTCCCCGAGCCGCCGCAATCCGCGTCCGAAGCGCAGCGGCAGTAACTCGTGTCGCAGTTGCCGCTGATGCAGTCGACGTCGGAGTCGCAGCGCAGCCCCTTGAACAGCGGATCCATGGGGTTCCCCCAGGGGCTCACGGGGTACGTCAGGCTGCCCGCGGTGGTGGGCGTGATATCGCAGTTCTCGTTGGAGGGCACGATCAGCTCCGCGTTGAAGTCGCCGTCCACGTCCGCGACGATGGGGTTCTCGTTCCAGGTGCACGACGAATGGTACTGGCTGAAGACCACCTCGCCGGACTGCCCGTCATAGACGCGCGTGAACACCTCGTCCGCGTAGATGACCTCGACGCGCCCGTCGCCTTCGAAATCGAACAGGGACGAACCCGTCCTGTTCGAGGAATGATCCTGCGAAGGTTGCCACCACAACATGCCGTCGGTTCTGAGAGAGCCGCAGTAGATCATGTCCGGCAGTCCCTCGCAGTCGGGGTCGAAGACGGCGATGGAGTCCGATCCGGAGCACGACACCTCCGCCAGCCCGTCGCCGTCGAAGTCGCCTACCGTGGGCGGGCCGCCGCCCTGCCCCGAGGGCATGTCCAAAGGTCCGAAGATCAACCGGCCGTCCATGGTCGTGATCCTCACCGTGGGCGCCGTGACCACCACGATCTCCGCGATCCCGTCGAGCGTCATGCGGTCGTCCAGGTCCGGATCGTCGCCGTACGTACCGAAGTCCGCGATCGCGATGTATCCCTGCGTGCCCCCGCTCCACACCTCCTGCCAGGTCAGGCCGGAGTTGTCGAAACGGTAGAGCTCCGCACCGGTGGCCAGCTCCACCGAGGGATCGCCGAAGGTGTCGAGGGTGCCGTCCAGGTCGCCCACCACCGGGTACCCGGCGCCGGAGTACATGTGTCCCGAGAGGCCGAGCGCGTCGTCCAGCACGTTGCAGTCGGCGTCGTAGGTGATGCCGCCGGTCATGATCTCGGGGGAGCCGTCGTTGTCCAGATCGAATACCGACGGCGCGGACCAACCGCTGGCTTGCGCCGCGAAGATCAGCGATCCCTGGCAGTGGAAATCGAAGGCGTCCAGGATTTCGTCGTACGAGAACGCCACGACTCCGCCGTAGCCCGTGTGGGCGATGATCTCCGCTCGCCCGTCCAGATCCAGATCGGCGATCGCCGGCGAGTTGCACCCGTTCAGCTGGCTGCCCACGTTGTACTGAAGCTCGCAGGTGCTGCCGTCCAACACCCGGATCACCCCGTGAGCGCCGGCGTAGAAGCCCGAAGATCCGTCGTCGCCGTTGTAGGTCATCACGACGATGGAGGGGCGTATGGTGCTCGGGTCATCGTCAAAATCGAAGTCCACCACCATGGGGGTGCTGAGGACTCTGACGTGATCCGGGTAGGGATCCGAAACCGGCGGCGCCGAGAACTCGCACTGAATCCCCGGCTGGAACAGGCCCGCGATGGACGTCTGGGTGCAATCCGTGTCGAACTCGCCGTCGTCCCACGGAACGCAAACATCGCCGTCGCAGTAGCTGTCTTCCTGGCAGTCTTGGTCGTCGACGCATTCGCCCTGCTCGGGGATGCACTCGTCCTCGTAGCAGATCTCGTCGTCCTCGCAGCAGACGCCTCCGCACAGCTCTTCGGGGCATTCGTCGGTGTCCGTGTCCGAGTCGGCATCGGTGTCCGAGTCGGTGTCCGAGTCCGAGTCGGAGTCCGAGTCGGAGTCCGAGTCGCCGTCCGTTCCGCCGTCCGAGTCCGTGGACGGCGCGCTTCCTCCGCCGGCACAGGCCGAGAGACACAGCCCCGAAACGATCAGGATCCATCTCATTGAAAACCCTCCTGGCTCAAATCGGGCCCTATGGTCCCGGCAACAATCGATAACGCACCGATGACCCCGAGTCGTCCGGAGCGGCTTCGCTGGTGTCTTCCCATGCCGCGAAGAACCACCCTTCCACGCTGCAGATCTCCGGTGCGAGCTGAGCTCCCATGAACGTCGTGTTGATCTGGAAATCGTCGCCCAGTGAGGTCAGATCGGTGGCGACGGGGTCGGCATCGGCTGAAAACACGCGGCCCCTGATTCCGGAGCCGGATCCGTCGGCGGAGCTCCAGTCTTGCCAGGCCACCGCGAACCTCCCGTCCGGCATGGAGGTCGGGACGGGAAGCTGCTGGCCCTCCGACATGGTGGTGTTCACCTGGAAGTCCCCGTCGGACGATGTCAGGGCGTTCGGCCTTCCGGCGCCCTCCTCGTCCAGCAGGCGGGCCCTGATCCCGTAGTAGTGCACGTCGTCGGTCAAGCTGAGATCCGTCCAGACCACGACCGCGCCGAGGTCCGGTTGAACGGCTATCCTCGGCGTCGCCTGCATTCCGGTCGTGGTGGTGTTGACGAGAAAGTCGGCTCCCGGTCCGACGACGCCGCCGTCTCCGTCAAGGAGCGCTCCGACGATGCCGTAGCTGTCGGTGTCCAGCCCGCCCGACGCGTCGGTCCAGACCACGAGGTATCGATCTCCCAACCAGGCGACGTCGGGGTGAAACTGGTTGGACACGATGTGGGTGTTTATCTGAAAGGCGCCGTCGTCACCGGTCTGGGAGTTGGTGCGCGGTACGGCGTCCGAGTCGAACAGGCGGCCCCGGATCCCGTACCCGTCCGTGTCCGCCCCGGTCGTGTCGTTGTCGACCCACACCGCCAGGAAACCGCCGGTGTCATCGACCGCGACGGCGGGGGTCTGTTTCTCGCCTCCCTGGGTCGCGCTGAGGCAGAAGTCATCGTCCTGGTCCGTTTGCGACGGATCGAGCAGGCGGCCCCGGACATCGAGCTCGTTGACGGGATCTTGACCGTCGTCCGTCCAGACGACGATCACTGTCTCATCCGATCGCAGCGCCGCCCGCGGCCGGGATTGGAGCCCTTCGGTGGTGGTATTGACGTTGATCTCCGCGTCGCCATCGCCGAAAAGATCCGCGGGCATCCCGTCCGTGCCGAAGACGCGCACCCGTACGCCGGCCCCGTCCTCTTCCCCTCCGCTCCAATCCGAGAAAGCGAGGAGCACGTGATCGGCGCCACAGGTCAGGCTCGGCTCGCGCTGGTTTCCTTCGTACAGGCTGTTCGCCACATAGTCCCACTCGTCGTTCAACGTGCAGGTCGAGTTGCATCCGTCCCCGGAGATCAGGTTCCCGTCGTCACACACTTCGTCGCCTTCGGTAGCGCCGTCTCCGCACACCGCCGGATCGGAATCCGAACCCGTGTCGGTGTCGGTGTCGGCGTCCGAATCCGTGTCGGTGTCCGGGCCGCCGTCGTTCTGTCCGACCGGCGGCGATCCGTTGTCGCAACCGAGCAGCACGACGATCATCGCTAACCAACACAGCGATTCGCAGACTCTTTTCATGATCACTTCTCGCCCCTTCGAGTACTTAGTCCTTCTTGCCTGCGCCCATGACGAAAACACGGTAACACGTCCGCCCGCTGAATGCCGGAGAAAGCCTCGAGGGGGGCGAGAGAGCGCCAGACGGCGCGAACAGGCCCCAACCACACGAGAGCCCTGAGATTTCTCCCAGGGCGCTCTTTCGGGGTGCAACGAGCACGTTCAGAACTCTCTGCCTGGAGCGCGCTCCCGGATCGCGACGACGCGGCCGACGCGGTTCACCGCGACATGAGCGCGAACACACCCCAGCCCAGGTGTTCACGGGCGTATCTGGCGTAGCGTTCGGGCGCCGAGGTCAGCTCGGCTCGAACGTCTTTCGCGAAGTCATCGTCGGGATTCTCTTCGAGCCATCGCCGCATGGTGAGCCACTTGGCCGCCTCGTACCTGTCCCAGCTGTCCTGGTCCGCCAGGACCATCTCCACGACGTCGTAGTCGAGGTCGCCGAAGGACGCGAGAAGCTCCGGCAGCAAGAGGAAGTCCGAGATGGCACCGGCGCGGCATCCCTTGGCCACTTCTTCCGTCGGCGGCAATCGCAGCCAGTACGGCTCGCCGATGAGGATGATCCCTCCCGCGCGGAGACTCTTGGCCAGAAGCCCGATAGTGCCGACGACTCCCCCACCTATCCAAGTGGCGCCGACACAGGCTGCCACACCGACCTTCTCGTCGGCGACGTAGCCGGCGGCGTCTCCGTGGATGAGCTCGACCCGATCGGCGACGCCCAGTTCGTCGGCGCGGCGTCTCGCCTGTTCGGTGTACAACCGACTCATGTCGATACCGACGCCAGTGATTCCGTAGTCGCGCGCCCAGGTGCACAGCATCTCGCCCGAGAGAAAACAAGAAGCGGTCGCTGCGCTCGACGCGCTGTTTGGGCAACAGTTGGGCGCCGGGCAGGGACGGACGGGGACAGCGGAACGATGACAGTGCCCCTAAATACACGAAAGCCCTCGGGAATTCCCAAGGGCTTTCTTGCGGGGTGGACGGGACTTGAATCGCCCTGAGAGGGCAACAAATAACCCAAGGGAATCGGGACGTTGCGCCCCACCTCTCAGAGATTGCTCATAAATCGATTCGCGGTGTTCACCTGGGTTTCTCGTTGTTCACCATCGTTCGGCGCGTGCTGCGGAACACGGTCGCGGAACATAGAACACGGCTGAAGAGACCGCCCTGCCCTACCCGAACACCCCCTCGTCGCGCCCTTCCAAATTGATGATCGCCCATACCTCGCGCAGCCGCCGAGGGTCGATGAACACGTGGAACGCGCCCTCGTTGAGCTTCTTGCGCAAGATGCCCATGACGAGGAGCCGGTCGACGACCCGACGGGCGACCTTCTTCTCCTCGTCCGCGAAGTGGTGCCCGTACGCGTGCTCGATGCCCGTGTGCCGTCCGCCGACCCGGCCGTCGCGCAGCAGCCTGCTCAGCACGCGGCTCGCGATCATCGCTGGGGAGGAGCGATCGAGCGCCGGGGTCGGTGACGACGGCGCGGGCGCATCCTCCAGTGCGAGCGGCGGCGCGTGACCGCCGAGGCCGAGCAGGGAGCGCAGCGACACCTCCACCCCCGCGTCCACGGCGTCGTCGTGGAACGGCATCCCGTGGGCGACCAGCGCCGCGACCGCCTCGCTCAACGACAACCCGAGCCGCGCCGCGACCTCGGGCAAGGGCCCGCCGACCGGCTCCCCGTCGTCGGGCTTCCGCTCGTCGGGGGCGCTCGGCGTGAACGCCAGCGACGGCGCCTGCTCCACCTCGAAGGCGATCCCCAGCTCGGTCAGGGTCGGCCGCGCCATCCACGCCTCGCCGAGCAGCAGCTCGAACAGCTCGACGTCGAGTTCCCCGGCGAGCCGCACCGCGATGCAGCCGTCGATCGTGCCGTACGCGGGCGGGGCGTCGTTCGTGTCGACGACCTCGCGCACGGCGTTCTCCATCGCGTGCGAGAACGCGGCGGCCACGCGCCAGCACGGGTCGGATTCGATGCCCCTTTCCGACAGCGGGAGCGCCGCCACGACTTCGTTCCCACCCGTCGCGATCGCGACCGTCACCGAGATCCGCGCGATCCGCCCCGCCGCGTCCAGGGCGTCCGCGTACCGGGCGACCTCGCGGCGCAGCGTAGCCTCCATCGTGCCGTACGCCTCGGCCGCGATCGGATCGCCCCCGTTCCGCGCGCGCCGTCGGACCTCCTCGTACCGGACCACCGTCGCCTCGCCCAGGGCGACGACCGCCGACTTGCGCGCCGTCTCCCGATCGCGCAGGACACCCGCGCGCTCGACGAGTGCCGCTGTGAGCGCCGCCCCCCGCTCATGGAGCGCGGTGGACCACGCGGCCCGCCGTTCCTCGGGCTTCACGGCGACGAGCGCGGCCTCGGCGCGGAGTTGCTCCGCGCGCAGCGCCTTCTCCTCGCGCTCCTCGATGATCTTCCTGATGCGGCGCTCCGCGTCCGCGCGGACCAGGGCAATGCGCTCCTCGGACAGGCGGCATTCCGCTTCGATCTGCTCGGCGGCGGCCTCTACCTCCGCGCGCTGCCGCTTCTTGTCGCCGAGGATGTCCTGCACGCGCTCGCCGAGAGAGCCGGGCTTGGGCGGCTCGGCAGGCTCGACGTCCACGATCTCCTGCGGCGACTCCTCCGGCGGTGGCGCGATGACGGTCTCGGGCTCGGGCTCGGGTTCCGCGACGGCGCCGGGGGTCAGCTTCGCGGGCTCGGCCCCCGCGGTGGCGATCTCCTTGCGGCGATCTTCGATGAGCGACAGCGGGAGCTGGAGCCGGGCTCGTAGCGGTGAACG
>JALNZK010000080.1 GCA_023229365.1 Pseudomonadota bacterium
GGCGGTGCCAACGCGCGACCGCGCTTCGAGCCGCGCCGGCCGATCGCCGCGCGAGACGTCGGGGCGGGCGCCCCGGGGCCGCGCCGTTGCTGCTCCGCACGGCCTCCGCCGCGTCGGGGCGAACGCTCGGGACGATCTCCTTCACGAGAGCGCCGGATCGGCTTGGGGATGCGAGGGTGTGGTCGAAGAGATACAGGGTGTGGTGTTGCCGTTTCGCAACAGCCCGACGGCACCCACGAGCCTTGCCGTGACGAGACGCGCGAGAAGAAGAGCGACGTCGGTCACCGGGCTTGCCCCGATATCACAGCTGGGAGAGCCAGTGACGCGACGTTCCATCGCGACTACGGTAGCGTGGGTAAAACCGACATTTCGATGGGAACGAGCCTCGTACGGCATGCCCACCGTGTGGGTTCGACAGGCATTGCTGTCCAGAATCGGCTGCCGATAAAGGATGTCACACCTGTACCCCTTGACATACCAATGGCTCAAAGCTCAAGGTGAAATATGAAGTCTACATTATGTTCGGCGTCTGGTCGGGGGAACGCGACGCCGCCTGGCGCCTGGCAGAGGGCATGGCTGAAAAACGATCAACCGATCGACCGTGTTGCGGCCGATCAACGATGGGGGTTACAATGAAGAAGAGACTGTTCGTCGTGGTGGGGCTTTCGATGATGTTGGCTTTTATGAGCGCGGCGACAGAATCGAGCACGTTGAAGAGTATGGACGAGTTGGACGTCATCCTCGACGACCCCATGAGTCTTTGCGTCGACGACGAGTGCTCGGCGGTCTGGTTGCCGCCGTTTGAGCCCGAGGTGACACTCGACACGGGCGACGTAGTATGGATCGAGGAAAAGAACCCCGAGACCTCAGCGAATGAGGACGCGATACTGTGGCTTTCAGGCGGAGATTGTATTTATGTCGAAGATTGGGACGGCGAGTACATCGATTGCGAGATTACTTTCCCCGTGCCCAATCCGTACTACTACGTCGCAGTGGGCAAGGTGCCTGGCGACGATGCAGTCCAGATGTGCTACTGGAACTCTTTCACAGAGGAGTGGGACGTCGCGGGTTGGTCTCAGTTCGGCGACGCATATAAACTTTTTGTAGAGGGCCAAGATGCGTACGGCGAATACATCCAGATCATCCGCACCGAGGCGTCAGACGACAACTGCCCAATGGACAACTTCACGAATCGTTTCGATTACACCGTTTCATCAACGCGGGTCCTCAGAGTACGGGGGAATGGCGGCACCGACTACATCCTTGGGAGTCAGTACGGGGACTCAGTTCTGTCGGGAGAGCGCGTGTATGGCCGAGAGGGCGCCGACAAGCTCTATTTGGACAATGATGGTGTGACATATCCCGTCGCATACGGAGGACAAGGAGCAGATTATATTTTCGGTACGTCGTCGGTCGACTACGCGTGGGGAGATGACGACGGCACGGGGGTCGGTTCCGGGGACATGATCTACGGGTACGCCAACGCCGACCAACTTTCGGGCGTGTACGGCGACGACACCATTTACGGCGGAAATGATCGTGACTACATGTGGGGCGGCCAAGGCAACGACAAGCTGCACGGGATAGACGGGGAGACGACGGCTGCCTACGATTTCCTGTACGGTGGGGACGATGACGATTTCCTGTTCGACGCTAACACAGGGGGTACGTGTAACGGAGGAAATGAGACCACCTCTCCCTATGATTATTGTTATTGTCCGACAATTTCAAAGGTGGACTGCGAGTGGTGAAAATGAATGTTCGCGATTACTAAAAATGGGCAACAGCTGAATTGATGACGCTATTCTTTTTTAGAAAGGCGACATATCGCATTCGCTATAATTTGTTGGCGATTGCCGTGGTCCTTGCCGTGGCAAGCGCGTGCTCTTCTTCCCCGCGACACAATCGCGACAAAGAGACCGATGCTGGCGAGGACGGCGGTGCTGACAGCGACACGGACAGCGACGACACGGATATCCCTTGGGACTCGGGAACGGATACCGATCTGGTGGTCGTAGAGCCGGTGTTTCTTTTCGAAGAAGCGGGGGCGATGAGTTCCTCTTTCGATGGAAGTAACGTCTCGGTCTCATGGGCGGACGAGCAAATTAGCCCTGATGTCTATCAATACGAAACCGTCTTCCTGGTTTTTCCCTGGGAATCTCCCGAGGACGCAATGACGAGCTCGTTCGCCCAAAGCCCGCCAGCGTGCGACGGTTTTTATGGGAGCATCCTGCCCCTTTCCCAATCTCACGCACACCCGAGCGGTTTCCTGGTCCTTACCTCTGCACACGGTGGATTTGTCGATGCTTGCTCCGTCGTGCAGACCTTCTGGGACACGAGTGCGAATCTTTCGGATGGGCCGAATGCATTTGTCAATCTCTTCCCCAACACGTCTCTCGCTCCAATGGACCCACACGGCATCGCCGATGACGTCGGTGTGGTAGTAACCGGCTCGATGAACGGAATTGTGTTCGATGTTGACGACGAAACGGACATCGAAGGCACTGTATACCTTGATTTAGATCGCTGGAGCATCGAAGGGGTTCACGAGCGGCTCACGCATTATTCTGCGGCTTTGCCGTTTGATCCGGTTGGGGCGATATCGATCGGGGTTAGGACCCTCAATGTTGGAACCAGCGTTTTTCTCCAAGACAGCGTTTACACGGTGTTCGGTTTCGAGACTATCAACTTCGAAGAATACTCTAACAGATCGACCAATTTAGTCATCGCACTCGTCGACATCGATGGGAACGTGGTGCAGGAACCTGCTCTCGTCGAGAACGATGCCCCACCCACCCCCGAAGGGTTCGAAGATACGAGCTACGGGTATAGCATCTACTCGTTGTCCTCAAACGGCGAGGCGATACTTGAGATCGCAAAGACGTTGTACGTGAATCTCGAAGGATTCGCCGACTTCAATCCAACCATCATGGAACCGTTCCCCGTTCGCTATTGGACGCGTATGTTGAATTTCGATGGAACTCCTCTTTCTGACTGGATCGAAGTCGCCGACCACGGGAGCCATGTCGAGGTCGCGTTTCCTCAGGTCGAATGGAGCGGACGCTATTTTGCCGTCTGCTATCACGACCCGTTCGACACGTTCAAGATGATCGCCATGAACGAGGTCGGTGAACCGGTCGCGCCGCCTATAAATCTCTTTTGGGAGATCCCGCCCGTCGAAGACAGAACCATGGCTTGCGATATCCTCGCTATCGACGAGGATACCTTTATTGCATTCCTCGACGTGAACGCCGATCCAGTACAAGCATATTCCAACGGCCTCTGGGCCACGCGCGTTGATGTGAACGTCCCGATCGAATGAGATCGGGTGTCATGAGATAGTGTTAGGGAGTGTTAGGGGACGGTCCTTGAAAGTTCACTATTCCTTCGTTCGGCGACGATAGTCTTCCTCTAAAGAGCCCCTCCTCCGGCAGGACCTTCCCGGTCCGCTTGACACGCCGGGGCGACTCACCATGCTCCGTCCGCTCTCGCCCGAGGCGCGGCGAGGCGGGTCGCCCCATAAGGAAAGGCCCGCGCGGGGTACGCGGGCCTTCATTGTGGGAATCGTCAAGGGATGTCACGCCGCCTCTGCGTCGTCCTTGGGCTTCTGCGGCCGGGCGCGCGGGCGCTTAAAGCGGTCGAGCTCGGCCATCACCGCCTTGTCCGTGCGGAACGCTCCGCGCGCGGCGTTGAGGACCGCCACGAACCGGCCGTAGCGGGCCTCCTGGTTCATGCCGAACGTCTCGTGCAGCGCCAGGAACCGGCTCATCAGGGCGTCGTGCTCGGCGCGCTCGGCGCGCTGCGCCTCGACGTCCGCGACGAGCTGCTCGGTGCTCGCGCCCGGGAAGCTCCAGCCCTTGGCCAGGAGCAGCTGCACCAGGGCGAACAGCATGTCGTCGAACACCTTCGTGGGGTAGTAGGTCCGCCGAACTTTCATCATCACAGACTCCTTCTTCCTTCTGTCCGCGTGCAGGGGCGATTCATGAATCGCCCCTACGATCTGCGGGGTTGTTCCGACCTTCCGGTCGGGTTTTTCTGCGGCCGCGCGCGTTTGGCCGTCGCTCGGACCCTATTGCAACGGCGGTGCCAACGCGCGACCGCGCTTCGAGGCGCGCCGGCCGATCGCCGCGCGAGACGTCGGGGCGGGCGCCCCGGGGCCGCGCCGTTGCTGCTCCGCACGGCCTCCGCCGCGTCGGGGCGAACGTTCGGGACGATCTCCTTTATAAGAGCGCCGGATCGGCTTGCGGACGCGAGGGTGTGGTCGAAGAGATACAGGGTGTGGTGTTGCCGTTTCGCAACAGCCCGAAGGCACCCACGAGCCGTACCGTGCCTCTCGCTCGCTTCCGGTTGCCACGAGAAATGCCGGGCTTGCCTCTCGCTCGCTTCCCGTTGCCACGAGAAATGCCGGACTTGCCTCTCGCTCGCTTCCCGTTGCCACGAGAAATGCCGGGCTTGCCTCTCGCTGGCTTCCCGTTGCCACGAGAAATGCCGGACTTGCCTCTCGCTGGCTTCCCGTTGCCACGAGAAATGCCGGACTTGCCTCTCGCTGGCTTCCCGTTGCCACGAGAAATGCCGGGCGTGCCTCGCGCTCGCTTCCGGTTGCCACGAATCACCTCGGTTTCGGGTACGGTCCTTGATAGTTTACTAACCGTTCGCCGGCCGAATCGCCCCTCTACGCCGCGCGGGATTCGGACCGATCCGACGGCTCGGACTGATCCGACCGAGTGGCCGCGCGGCAGACGGAAGAGAGAAGCCCCTTGAAAATGACGCGAAGAAGTGCGCGAAGAAGCGCTTCTCCGACGTCCTCGGCTTCGCCGGCGGCAGCGCGGGCGGTTCGCACGTTCCCTTGCTGAATGGCCTCGATCGCCCCCCCGGTCCCCCCTCGGTCCGCTTGACACGCCGGGGGCGACTCCCCATACTCCGTCCGCTCTCGACCAGGACACGGCGCGGCGGCGAACGCACGAGGGTGGCACGTGATCCCCGACGCGAAGATCGCTGAAATCAGGGAACGGGCCGACATCGTCGAGGTGATCGGCGAGTACGTCGCGCTCAAGCGGGCCGGGGTCAACTACAAGGGCGTCTGCCCGTTCCACGCCGACAGCGATCCGTCCTTCAACGTCAACCCGGCGCGGCAGTTCTTCCACTGCTTCGGCTGCAGCGCGTCCGGCGACGTCTTCGGCTTCCTGCAGCGGGTCGACGGGCTCGAGTTCATGGAGGCGGTCGAGCGGCTCGCCGCGAAGTACGGCGTCGAGCTCCCGAAGCAGCAGGCGTCGGCCGCGGCGCGCTCCGCCGACGAGCGGGCGCGGGAGGCGGCGCGGCGCAGGCGGCTCGTCCTCGAGGAGGCCACGGCGTTCTACGAGGCGCAGCTCGCGACCCCCGCCGCCGCGGTCGCGAAGAAGATGCTCGCCGATCGCGGGATCGACGACGCCACCGCCGCGCGCTACCGCCTCGGCTACGCGCCGGACGCCTGGGACGGGCTCCTCGAGCACCTGCGCGGCAAGCGGATCTCGCCGCGCGAGGCCGAGGAGGTCGGGCTCGCGATCCCGCGGAAGACCGGGAGCGGGTACTACGACAGGTTCCGCAACCGCCTCGTGTTCACCGTCACGGATCCGGCGGGGCACCCGATCGCGTTCTCGGCGCGCTCGCTCGGGGCGGGCGACGCCGACGGCGCGAAGTACGTCAACTCGCCCGAGACCCCGGAGTACCACAAGGGCCGCGTGCTCTTCGGGCTGCACGAGGCGCGCGTCGCCATGAGCAAGGCGCGCGAGGCGATCCTCGTCGAGGGGAACTTCGACGTGCTGTCGCTCGCCCGCGCCGGCGTGGAGAACGTCGTCGCGCCGCTCGGCACCGCGCTCACCGAGGAGCACGCCGCGCTCCTCAGGCGCCGCGTCGAGGCGGTCGTCGTGGTGTTCGACGGCGATCGGGCGGGAAGGGCCGCGGCGGCCCGCGCGTTCCCGATGCTGGCCCGCGCCGGCCTCGCCTCGTACTACGTCCGCCTCCCGGACGGCGAGGACCCGGACAGCCTGGTCAGGAAGAGCGGGGCCGAGGCGGTGCGCGAGACCCTGTCGGCCCGGCGCGGGCTGCTCGACGAGATCATCCGCGCCTCGGCGGAGGCCGCGGACGGGACGGTCCAGGACGCGGCGCGGCGCATCGGCAAGCTCCGGGACTTCGTCTACGCGGTCAGGGAGCCGATGGAGCGGGACATGTACCTCCAGCGCATCGCGGAGTCGTTCTCGGTCGAGCCGTCCTTCGTGTTCAAGCACCTGCGATCGCCCGGCGCCGAGGCTGCGGAGCCGTCCCTTCGTTCGGCGAGGGCCGGGGCCGGGGAGCCGCTCGGAAACCCGGAGGACCAGGAGCTCGTCGGGCTCCTGCTCGACCTGCCCGAGCTGTGCGCCGAGGCGAGCGCGTCGGGCGCGATCGGGCTCCTCGCCGACCCGGAGCTGCGCCGGATCGCCGAGGAGCTCGCGGTCAAGCAGCGGCGCAAGGAGTCGCTCGTCGCCGAGCTCATGGCGGGCACGGAGCAGAGCCCGGCGGTGACGTGGCTCGCGCGGCGCGGCATGCAGCGGCTGTTCGTCGACGAGGCGATAGGCGCCCAGGCGCTCCAGGAAATATTTCGAAAAATGAAGAAACGGCGTGTCGACGCCCAGATTGATTTGATCAAGCAAGAGATCCGAAGGGCGCGTACATCGGGGGACGATCAGAAAGTCCTCGGGCTCCAGCGTCAAAAAACCGAATTGGAAAAAGAGGTTCGGGACACCGAACTTGGTTTTGACAAAGGACGCGTTGCGGATTAAAGGGTCCCAGAGGAAATTTCGGAATGGACAAGGCACCGGACAAGAAGAACATCCAGCAGCTCATCGAGCTGGGCAAAACCAAAGGGTTTTTGACCTACGAAGAGGTCAACGATTTTCTCCCGTCGGAAATCGTCTCCTCCGACGAGATCGACGATCTTCTCGACGTCCTGAGCAGCGAGCACATCGAGGTCGTCGATCGCGGCGAGAACATCACCTTCGCGTCGATCGAGCCCGATCCGGCCGTGCTGGATCCGGAGAAGGTCGTCGAAGAGGACACCGACTTAAGCTACTTCTCCAAGACCAACGATCCGGTCCGCATGTACCTGCGGAAGATGGGCTCCGTCTGCCTCCTGACGCGCGAGGGCGAGGTGGAGATCGCGAAGCGGATCGAGCAGGGCGAGCGTCAGGTGCTCGACATCCTCCTCTCGTCCAACATCGCCATCAAGGACATCATCGGCCTCGGGGCGAAGCTCAAGCAGGACAAGATCCGCCTGAAGGACGTCGTCGACAGGCCGAGCAACAAGCCGGCCGACGCCAGCGAGGAGTTCGAGGAGGGCGCGGAGTTCGAGGAGGAGGAAGAGGAGGAGGAGCCCGAGAGCGAGGAGTTCGAGGGCTACCGGGAGTTCGACGACCTCGAGATCAACCAGGAGGAGGCGGACCAGCGCTTCCTCGACACCGTGGAGCGGGTCCGCAGGCTCGGGCAAGAGATCGGGAAGTGCACCGTCCAGATCCGCGACGGCCGCAAGCTGACCGACCGGCGCCGCGAGACGCTGCTGCACAAGATCGCCGAGCTGCGGATCCAGGTGAAGGACCAGCTCATCAGCCTGAACCTGAACAAGAGCCAGATCGCGCGCATCGTGGCGCTGCTCAAGGAGCTGATCGCCCGCGTCGAGTCGGCCGAGGCCGAGATCCAGTCGAGCGAGCGGCGGTGCGG
The DNA here is from genome assembly GCA_023229365.1 of Pseudomonadota bacterium. Lineage (NCBI taxonomy): Bacteria > Pseudomonadati > Pseudomonadota > Pseudomonadota bacterium. The sequence continues at coordinate 7,729 of JALNZK010000080.1, forward strand.
CATGTCCCAGAAGGACATCCGGCGCACGGTCCGCGAGATGAAGGTGTCCAAGGTCGTCGAGCGGCGCATCGCGCGCAAGCTCGGCGTCAAGGCCTCGGAGCTCGTCGAGCTCGAGAACGCGATCCGCGAGGCGCAGAAGAAGGTCCGGGCCGTCGAGGAGGAGGTGAACCTCGACATCGACGAGCTGCGCGAGATCTACCGCTGCATCCACGAGGGCGAGCGCCGCGCCGAGCGCGCCAAGGCCGATCTCGTGGAGGCCAACCTGCGCCTCGTCGTCTCGATCGCGAAGAAGTACACGAACCGCGGGCTCCAGTTCCTCGACCTCATCCAGGAGGGGAACATCGGCCTGATGAAGGCGGTCGACAAGTTCGAGTACCGCCGCGGGTACAAGTTCTCCACCTACGCGACGTGGTGGATCCGGCAGGCGATCACGCGCGCGATCGCAGATCAGGCCCGCACGATCCGCATCCCGGTGCACATGATCGAGACGATCAACAAGCTCATCCGCACGAGTCGCTACCTCGTCCAGGAGATGGGCCGCGAGCCCACGCCGGAGGAGATCGCGGAGCGCATGGAGCTGCCGCTCGACAAGGTGCGCAAGGTGCTCAAGATCGCGAAGGAGCCTATCAGCCTCGAGACCCCGATAGGCGAGGAGGAGGACAGCCACCTCGGCGACTTCATCGAGGACAAGGGCGTGGTTTCCCCGGCCGACGCCGTGATCGGGCTCAACCTCTCCGAGCAGACGCGCCGCGTGCTCAAGACGCTGACGCCGCGCGAGGAGAAGGTGCTCCGCATGCGCTTCGGCATCGGCGAGAAGTCGGACCACACGCTCGAGGAGGTCGGCCAGGACTTCGAGGTCACCCGCGAGCGCATCCGGCAGATCGAGGCCAAGGCGCTCCGGAAGCTGCGCCACTCGTCCCGCTCCAAGCACCTCAAGAGCTTCATCGAGCACTAGGCAGGTTGTACGGGCGCACGGCCGTCTCGCCCCCGCGTCGACACGCCGCTGCGGCATTCCGCCTTCGACGAATCTTGCGCTCCGCCCCGGCGACGGCTACAAATGGGATCACGTTCCTACGAGGTGGGCGAAGATGACGCTGACGTGTCCGCGCTGCCGGCTGAAGAGGCTCGACGAGATCGAGCTCGGCGAGATCGTCGTGGACAGGTGCGCCTGCTGCGGCGGGCTCTGGTTCGACAGCGGCGAGATCGGCGAGCTGCTCGGCCGCCCGCCCGAGGTGCGCCGCGTCGAGACCACGGTGCCGCCCGAGGGCGACCGGGTGAAGGATCTCGCGTGCCCGCGCTGCGCCGACGTGGCGCTCCGCGCGCTGGTCATCGCCGGCGAGGGAGCGGCGGCGAAGACGGTGTTCCGCTGCGCCTCGTGCTCCGGCACGTGGGTCGATCGCGGAGAGCTCCGCGCCGTCGAGGACCCGCGGCTCGCCGAGACGCTGCGCCTCTTCTTCTCTCAGACCAAGGGCGCCTGACCCGGCCAGGAGCTCCGCCCGAGGACCACCGCGCGCTTCGGGTGCCACCGAGCGCGGAGATCTCCGGCCAGGTAGAACGAGCCGACGACGACGACCGTGCCGTCCGGGCCGGCGCGCGCGATCGCCGCGTCCAGCGCTTCGTCCGGATCCGGCGCGGCCGACGCCGCGATCCCGAGAGGCGCGAGCCGCGCTCTCGCCTCGGCGGCGGCGAGCGGGCGCTTGCCGTAGGCGCGCGGCTCGGTGACCCAGACCGCGTCGAAGCGACCTGCGAGCGGGCGGAAGGTCTCCGGCGCCGCCTTGGCCGCGAGCAGGCCCACCACCGCGACCTTCGGGCCCGGCGTCGCGCGGGCGAGCGCGGCGTCGATCGCGACCGCGATCTTGTCCGCGTTGTGGGCGCCGTCCAGGATCACGCGCGGCCCCTCCTGGACGACCTCCGTCCGGCACGCGAGCCGGACCGCGCCGAGGCCCTCGGCGACGGAGCGCGGGCTGATCTCGAGGCCGAGCTGCTCGCCGAACAGCGACGCCGCCCTCGCGGCGAGCGCGGCGTTGTGGGACAGGGCGCTCCCGTCCGGGGCGAGCTCGACGAGAGGCGCGCCGACCGACGCGGCCTCGCGCCGGACGATGTCGAGGGCGATACCTGTCGCGCCGACGACGAGGGGCCTGCCGCGGCGCGCAGCCCCGGCCTTGTGCCAGGCGACCCGCTCTAGGTCGGGGCCGAGGACGTCGAGGTGATCCGCGCCGACGTTCGTGAGGACCGCGACCCGTGTGTCCGCGAACGACGTGAGATCGTAGCGCGCGCCGCACCCCGCCTCGATGACGGTGGCGTCGACCCGGGCCCGGCAAAACGCCTCGAACGCCATCGCGGCGGAGGCCATGCCGTGGATCGAGGCCGGCGCGTCCGCGCGGACGAGCGGCTGCGCGACGGGCACGATCGCGTCCGCGAGCGCGCCGAGCTCCTCCGCGGAGACGAAGCGCCCGGCGATCCAGTACTTCTCGGTCATCGCCTGGAGGTACGGCGAGACGTGGAGGCCGACCCGAAGCCCGGCGGCCGACAGGATGCCGGCGATCCCCGCGGCGACGGATCCCTTCCCGGAGGTGCCGACGACGTGCACGGCCGGGATCCCGCGCTGCGGATCCCCGAGGCGGCGGAGGAACCCGCGCATCGCCTCCACCCGGCCCTCGGGACGCGGGCCGTACCCCGCGCCCGGAGACAGCGAGCGCTCGAGGCGGATCAGCCCCTCGTTGATCCGGCGCTCGGCGTTGAGGTAGGTTGCGTACGCGTCCACTGCGCCTGGAATACGCCGTCGCGCGGTCCGTGTCACGGCGGGAGAGGAGCCGCGTTGGGGCTCGAAACGAGGATCCGGAGGAAGGTCGGCGCCGCGCTGCGCGCGCACCGGAGGATCGAGCCCGGGGACCGGGTGCTCCTCGCGATCTCGGGCGGCGCGGACTCGAGCGCGATGGCGCGGATCCTCGCGGAGAAGAGGAGGACGCTGCCCGTGCGGTTCGAGCTGCTCGGCTGCCACGTCGTGCTCGATCTCTTCCCCCGCAACGAGGAGGGCGAAGCGTGGCTCGACGCGTACTTCGAGCGGCTCGGGGTGCCGCTCCACCGCGTCTTCGTCGAGGCGCGGCGGTTCCTGCCGGCCGGGAAGGCGGCGAGCTGCTTCTACTGCGCGATGCAGCGGCGCAAGGCGCTCCTCGCCGAGGCGACGGCGCGCGGCTGCGGCAAGATCGCGTTCGGCCACCACCTCGACGACATCATCGAGACCCTGCTGTTGAACATGATCCACGGCGGCGCCATCGCCGCGATGCCGGTCCGCCTGGAGCTCGACGAGCACCCCGTGACGATCGTCCGGCCGCTGTGCCGCGTGAAGGAGGCCGAGATCAAGGAGTACGGGGCGGGCGCGGGCATCGTCGCCTCGGAACAGCGCTGCGGCATGGGCCGCGACGGGCGGCGCGCCCGCGTGAAGAGGGCGATCGCCGAGCTGGCGGACGGGGACGACCGGGTGCGGGACAACCTGCTCGCGTCGCTCGGGCGCGTCCGCGGGGACTACCTCGTCGAGCGGCTGCGGCGGCGCGAGTAGGGTGAGCCGAAAGCGGAGCCTCGGGGAACCTGTTCTTCGAGAGGGGGCGGATGCCTCTTCCGCCACACGCGAAAATTGTTGTGGCGCGGTGAGAAAAAGGCGGCTATTTTCTGTTCAGGGACAGGTTTTTTAGTGACCAATATTGATGCGCTTGACTGAATGGAGTAACTAACCCAATCGTCGAAACGGAAATCGAACACTGCGGAGGCGATCCCAGCGGAGAGTCTCCCAATAAACCGCCGCGCATGACACTGCGGCAAACTCGATGGAGGAGAAGTCATGAAGAAGTTTTTGTTTGTTATGATGGCTCTGGCGCTCGCGATGGGTCTCGGCACGTTGGCTTGCTCGAGCGGTGACGATTCGTCTTCGGACGGCGACGCCGACAGCGACAGCGACTCGGATTCGGACACGGACAGCGACACGGATTCGGACACGGACAGCGACACGGATTCGGATACGGACACGGACAGCGACGCGGACTGCGGCGAAGTCGACGCGACCTGCTGCGAGGCCGAGCCGTACTGCATCGACGGCACGACCCCGGTCAACACCGGCACCGGCTGCGGGTGCTACCTGACCTGCGAGCCCGGACTGTGCACGGACGACCTCGACCTCTGGGAGGAAGATACGGTCGCCTGCGGCGGTGTCGGCAGCGGCCTTGGCGCCTGCTTCGCGAACGCGGACATGGAGTCGGTCGACGAGTGCACGACCGAGACCTGCACCACGCCGAGCGGCTACACGGACGGCATCTGCCTCACCGACGGCACGAACGCCTACTGCATGCGCGCCTGCACGCCCGACAACGACGTGTGCGACATCGTCCACACCTGCACGGCCCTCATCGACTCCACGACGGAAGAGTACGCCGGCGGCGCCTGCATTCCGAACTCCTGATCCTGATTCCCTGACACCCCGAGACTATCCGTCCTGAAGTCTTTTCCCGAGAGACGTCTCCTTTTCATGGCGCCTTCCCGTCTTGTCGTGCGTGTCGCGACGAAAACCCACAGGACGGGGATGGCTCGAACGGATACACTGCCCTCTGGTGGGTGCAGCCGGAGAAGGGCTCGTGAGAGATCTGGTTTTTCTGACCACGGCCATGTTGGCTGGGGCGGCGCAGTTCGCGGTGGCTTGCGCGGGTGGCGGCGGCTCGGTTTCGGATGGCGGTGGCGACACGGATGGCGACGTGGACTGCGGCGAGGTCGACGCGATCTGCTGCGAGGCCGAGCCGTACTGCATCGACGGCACGACCCCGGTCGGCGACGGCGCCGGCGGCTGCGAGTGCTACCTGGTTTGCGAGCCCGCGATGTGCACGGACGACCTCGACCTCTGGGAGGAAGAGACGGTCGCCTGCGGCGACGTCAGCAGCGGCGGCGGCATCGGCGCCTGCTTCTCGGACGAGGACATGGAGCCGGTCGATGAGTGCACGACCGAGACCTGCACCACGGCGAGCGGCTACACGGACGGCATCTGCCTCTCCGACGCCGTCAACGCCTACTGCATGCGGCAGTGCACACCCGACAACGACGTGTGCGACATCGCCCACAGCTGCGCGGCCCTGATCGACGGCGAGGGCAACTACGCCGGCGGCGCCTGCTTCCCGAGCTAGCCTGATTCACCGTTCCTGAAACCGTAGATTCCCCCCAAGCTCAGCCGTTTTCCATCCAAAGGGAAAACCCGGTATGCTGTCCGGGCCATGGCGAACCCCGGTGCGAGGTGGAGCCCGATTGTCGCGATCGTCGCCGCGGCGGCGTTGATCGCCGCGTCGCCGGGGTGCGGGCCTGCCGGCGCGTACGCGCCGCCCGGCTTCACGCTCGAGGAGGCGGCCTGGGAGGAGCACCACGCCGCCGAGCGCGCCGGCGATCTCGAGGCGGCCGTCGCGGGGTACCGCGCCCTGTGCGGGGCGGAGCCCGGCTACGCCCGCGCGTGCTACGACCGCGTGCGCGCCCTCTTCGAGATGGGGCGCACCATCGAGGCGCGCGCGGAGACGATGGAGCTCGTCGTCGCGCACCCGTCGCACGCGCTGTCGCCGACCGCGGTCACGAGGCTCGCCGCGTCGTACGAGGAGGGCGCGGATCCCGTCGCCGGGATCGCGGCGCTCGAGGGGCTCGAGGCGCGGGTCCGCGGCGAGGACGTGTGGGACTCGACGATGTACGAGCTCGCGCGGCTCCACCGGGGGCGCGGCGACGACGCGGGCGAGGAGGAAGCGCTCGCGCGGATCGTCGCCGAGGGGCGCTGGGGGAGCCAGCTTTGGGACGACGCGATCTGGCGATCGGTCGAGCTGGCGTCGTCGCGCGGCGAGCGCGAGAAGGAGCGGCGCCTGCTCGAGAAGATCGTCGCCTCGCAGGAGGAGTCGCGCCTCATCGCGAGCTACAACTCGAAATACCACGACGACGCGCTCCTCCGCCTCGGCAGGCTCCTCCTCGAGGACGGCCGGCTCGAGGAGGCGCACGGGGCCTTCGACAAGCTGATGGCGTGGAAGGCGAGCCGCCTGCGCGACGACGGGACCTACTGGGCCGCGGTGGTCAGGCTGCGGCAGGGCAGGGCGGCCGACGCGTGCGCGCTCCTGCACGAGATCTCTTCGAAGATGGGGGGGTCGAATTCGGCCGACGCCGCCGCGGAGCTGGCGCGGGAGGCGGGCTGCGGCCGGGGCGCCGCGGGTCAGTAGTCCTCGTCCTCCTCGTCGCGTTCCTCGTCGTCCTCGTCGCCCTTCTCGTCGTCCTCGTCCTCGTCGTCCTCGTCGTCCTCGTCGTCCTCGCCGAACTCCTCGCCGGACGCTTCGACCGAGTCGCCGTCGAACCCCTCGAGCCCCTCGACCTCCTCCTCGGCGACGTCGACGTCGTCGTCCTCGAAGTGGACCTCCACGCCCCACTCCAAGAACTGCGCCTCGATCATCTCGACCAGCTCGTCGAGGCTGTCCCCGCTCCAGTCGGACGCGATCTCGTCGATCGCCTCCTCGATGTCGCCGGACTCGATGACCTCCTCGATCTGGTCGACCTGCTCGTCGGTGAAGCAGTCGCGGATGTCGTCGGAGAGCCCCTCGTATTCCCCGTTCTCGATCGCGTCGAGGATCGCCTGCTTGAGGTTCGTCGTGCGGCGAGGGTCGACAAAGATCTCCAGCACTGGAAGCTCCTTCGGTTACGGCAACGCGCGTGCCGCGTAGAAAAAAAAATATAGGTAGACCTCGGTCTCTGTCAATTCGCCGGCGAATCGAGCCGTCGGAGCTCGAAAAAAGTGCGGCCGCGTGGGACGGGGCCTCGATCGTCGCTCGAGGTTTGATACACCGATTTCGCAAGAGTACAATGGCGAATCCGCACGTCCTGCGGAGCGAAGAGGTGGTTTGCGCGATGCGATGGGCGACGCTCGGCGCGGCGATTCTCCTTCTGGCGTCGGCGCCGCGCGGCGCCGTCGCGCTCGACCTTTCGACGAACCCGGAGCGATCGTTCTTCGTCGGTTTCGACTTGGGCGCCGGCCTGGACGCCGGGCCGGAAGCGAGGCGCGCCGAGGATGGCCGGGAGGCGTACTCTCCGGCCGGGCTCCTCTTCGGTTTCGGCGGCGGGTTCCGGTTCGACGAGATCGTCGGCGTGGAGGCCGGCCTGACCCAGAGCCGGCACGCCGCCCTCGAGGCGTGGGGCGGCACCGCGGGGTACACCCTCGCGCACGTCGCGCTGCGCCTCGCGATTCCGACCCCGTCCCGGCAGACGATCGTCTTCGAGCTCGGTCCGGCGATAGGCGGCTTCTTCTTCGGCGTCGCGGACGGGATCGAGGACAACGAGGTGCTCGCGGCGGGCGGCGACGCGGGGATCGCGCTGGAGCACGAGCTGAGCGCGGCGATCGTCGTCGTCTTCCAGGCCCGCTACGCGCCGCTATGGCGCCGCGGGATGCACCTCTACCTGAGCGAGTCCGACACGTACGAATCGGAGCTCGTAGCGAAAGACGAGATCGATCTGAGTGGCCCGCGCGTCGTACATCTCGTGTGGATGACCGTCGGGTTCCAATTCGAGTGGGTGATCCCTTGATCCCGGCGTTGTCTCGACGTCCGGATCTGATAGACTACGGGGCCTTCGGGGTGACATTCGAGACGGAGGACTTTTTTCGAGCATGAGCGATTCCGATACCAACACGACACCGACCGCCGAGAGCCAGCCGGAGATCGTCGTCCGCGTGTTCGGGAGGACCGACGTCGGGCTTGTCCGCGAGCACAATGAGGACAACTTCCTCATCGCCGATCTGACCGGCGCCAACCGCTCGATCCTGCCCGAGGTCCGCACGCACCGGATCGGCCCGCGCGGCTCCGTCTTCACCGTGTGCGACGGCATGGGCGGCGCGGCGGCCGGCGAGGTGGCGAGCCGCATCGGAATCGACACGATCTACGAGATCCTGCAGGGGGGAGAGCCGCCGGTCGGGGACGTCGGCCTCGCGCAGAGGCTCAACGACGCCATCTGCGAAGCCGGGACCCGCATCTTCACGGCCGCGAAGCTGAACCGTGGGCAGCGCGGCATGGGGACGACGGTCACCGCGGCCGCGCTCAACGGGCCGCGCTTGGTCATCGGCCAGGTCGGCGACTCTCGCGCCCACGTCGTGCGCCGCGGCGCGCTCGTCCAGGTGACCAAGGATCAGTCCCTCGTCCAGCAGCTCATCGACGCGAAGCAGCTGACGAACGAGGAGGCCAAGGAGTTCGATAGGAGCAACATCATCCTCCAGGCGCTCGGGACGACGGAGGAGGTGCACGTCGATGTGACGTCGGTGATGCTGCGCCGCGGGGACGCGCTCGTCATGTGCAGCGACGGCCTGTCGGGACGCGTGGAGCCGGACGCGATCTGCCGCGTCGTGACGGAGAACGACGAACCGATGGACGCATGCCGCGTGCTGACCGAGCTCGCGTGCGAGAACGGCGGGGACGACAACATCACGGTGATCGTCGCGCGGTTCGACGGCGCAGGGTTGTCGGAGTGCGCGGAAGGGGAGCTCGTCACCTACGAGCGGTTCGAGTACCGCCAGGTGACCGAGACCACCGCGCGCGCCTCGCTGTCCCGTTTCTACAAGGAGGCCGAGGCACAATCCGACGAGGCGGTGACGAAGCCCGTGTCCGGGCCCGCGCCGGCGGCGGACGCGCCCAAGGCCGCCCCTCCGGCCGAAGTCGCGGTGGCGGAGCACACGACCCCGAAGAGGCAGGAGCCGCCCGCGCCGGAGAAGAAACCCGTGGCGGCTGCGGAGAAGAGTAATGCCAAAGTCGTCGTCGGCGTCCTGACCGTCCTGATCGCCTGTGCCGGGATCGGCTACTTCCTCCTGCGGGGGAACGGCTCCGACGGCGCCGCGTCGGCGACTCCGGGCGCCTCCTCGGACGCGTCGGCCGTGCCCGTCGCTCCGCTCGCGTCGCCGATGCCTGCGATGGGCATGCCACGCGTCGCGACACCGGCAAGTGAGCCTCGCCTGGCGCCGACCGCCGAGGACCGGATCATCGGGAGCGGCGAGGAACCCAAGGCCGCGGAGAGCGCCGTCAAGAAGGCCCCGAAGGATGTCGGATCCGGCGGCGTCACCGGTACGTCCAAGAAGAAGGAGGGGGCGACAGAGAAGAAGGCGGAGCCCCCGGCGCCGAAGAAGAAGAAGCCCGAGAGCACCATCGAGGAGAACCCGTATTGAGCGCGCGATTTCATGCTCGGAGCTCTGCATGCCGCGGTACGAGAGGACGGCTGATCCGCTGAAGGGCGGGCGCCGAGAGGTGTCGTTGTGACCGAAGAAACCATGTGTCCGAGGTGTTCCGCCACGAACGCGAAGGGGACCGGCTTCTGCGGGAAGTGCGGAACGAGCCTCGTCGCTACGATGATGACCGAGGCCCAACCCGATCCGCTGATCGGCGCGTTCATCGGCGAGCGGTTTCTCGTCAGGCGGAAGCTGGGCGAGGGCGGGATGGGCGTGGTGTACGAGGCGGAGCAGACCGCGATCGACAGGAAGGTCGCGCTCAAGGTACTGCACCCGCACCTCACGGACGAGAGCCTGTACGCCCGATTCCGCAACGAGGCGGCTGCGGCGTCCCGGCTCGGGCACCCCAACACGATCACCGTCTTCGACTTCGGCAAGACGGAGACCGGCTCGCTGTACATCGCCATGGAGTTCATCGAGGGCACGAGCCTCGACGACGAGATCCGCAAGAACGGCGCCATGGGGTGGCGGCGGGCGGCGCGGGTCGTGACGCAGATCTGCGGATCGCTCGAGAACGCGCACGACAACGGCATCGTGCACCGCGATCTCAAGCCCGAGAACGTCATGCTGCTCAAGCGCGGGTCCGAGAAGGACATCGTCAAGGTGCTCGACTTCGGCATCGCGAAGATCATGGAGGACGACGGCAAGGATCAGCGCCAGGCGCTCACGAAGACCGGGATGGTGTTCGGGACGCCCCAGTACATGTCGCCGGAGCAGATCCGCGGGGAGAAGGTCGACCCGCGCTCGGACATCTACTCCACGGGCGTGATCGTGTACCAGATGCTCACCGGCGCGCTGCCGTTCAACGCCGAGACGCCGATGGGGCTCCTGACGAAGCACCTCATGGACAAGCCGCCGTCGTTCGTGCAGGCGAACGCGGCCAACCAGGTGCCGGCCGAGCTCGAGACCCTCGTCATGCAGATGCTCGCCAAGACCGCCGCTGAGCGGCCGCAGACGATGGGCGAGGTGGCGGAGCGGATCGACGCGCTCCTCGCCTCGACCCCGACCGCGGCGGTGGCGGTGGCGGCCGCGGCGGGAGGCGGCGTCGTCGCGCGCACGGTTCCCATGAGCGCCGCGGACGTGAGCGGTGCGTCCGTTTCCGCACGACCGGGCTCGTCGCCGGGAGCGTTGGCGCCCCCGGTCGCGGCCCGGAAGAAGGGGAAGACCGGGCTTGTCGTCGGGATCGTCGTCGGCGCGTCCGTGATCCTGCTCGGCGGCGGCGCCGCGGCCTGGTACTTCGTCTGGGGGCCGGGGCGGGCGATCCCGCAACAGCGGGTGACCCAGCTCGTCGTTCCGCCGGTCGTACCGCCGGTCACGGGGCCGCAGAACACATCCGTGACGCAGTCCGGTCAGACCCAGGTCGTCGCGGCCGACACGGGGGGGACCGACGCGGCGCTCGCGCCGTTGCCGGCGATCCCGACCGACACGGGCGGAGAGACGGGCGGCACCGGCGGCACGTCCAAGACCGGCAAGTCGGGCGGCGGCGGGACCGGCGGCATCGCGGGAAAGGTCAACGAGAAGAAGGGGCAGCTGGCGAAGTGCACCTTCGGCGGCGGAGAGGACGTCATCCAGAATGCCGTGCGCGACGCGCTGCGCGCGAAGGAGAACGGCTTCAGGCTGTGCGCGCAGGGCGTGACCGGACAGACGACGACGAAGTTCGCGTTCAACGTGGCCGCGAACGCAACCAACGTCACCGGCGTGTCGGCGCGATCGAGCTCCGGCCTCGAGAGCTGCATGCGGCCCCACCTGTCGGTGTCGATCGCGACCTCGGATCCCGCCGTGCGGGTGGGCGAGATCAAGATCACGATGTGGGGGCCGGCCGGCAAGGATCTGTGCAGCGTGCAGGTCAGCGCCCAGGCGAAGGTGAAGACCACCACGCCGCCCAAGGACGACGGCAAGACCGGGGACACGAAAAAAGGAACCACGCGGCGGGGCACGAGCGGGATAAAAGCCAAGAAGCCCGACTGAGGCGGCCGCCGCACTGAGCGCGAGGACTGCGATGGCAAAACTGGTGATTTTCGGGACGGACGGCCGGCGCGAGGTGGAGCTCGTCGAGTACAACACGGTCGGGCGTCTGCCGCAGAACAGGGTCCAGGTTCTCGATCGCATCGTCTCCAAGGAGCACTGCATCATCCTGCACGAGCAGCAGCGGGGCTACGTGTTCCGCGATCTCGGCAGCCTGAACGGCAGCTTCGTCAATAAGACGCGGGTCGTCGGCGAGATCCCGCTCCACGACGGCGACGAGATCGTGCTCGGCTCGACCAGGTGCATGTTCATCTCCGAGGAGGTGGGCGCGACGGTGGCCCAGAAGGTCGTCGACATGAGCGAGGGCGCGCTGCAGAGCCACATCCGCTCGGTGATCGCCCCGATCCAGGATCGCTTCCTCCCGGAGAAGGAGGTCCAGGACGTCAAGTCGCTCCGCGCCGACTACGAGAAGCTCCGCGCGACCTACGAGCTGCAGCGCGACATCCGGCTCAACATGACGCTCGACGAGATCCTCGAGCGCATCCTCGAGCGGACCTTCGAGTTCCTGAACTGCGATCGCGGCGTCGTGCTCATGACGGACGACTGCGGCGAGCTCAAGCCGCGCGCCTTCAAGATGAAGAAGCGCGAGGACAAGCTGGTCATCTCGTCGACGCTCGTCAACCAGGTGCGCAAGGAGAAGGCGGGCCTCCTGTCCTCGGACGCGCAGATGGACAACCGCTTCAAAGAGGCGAAGTCCATGATCATGCAGGGGATCCGGTCGTCCATGGCGGTGCCGATCCTGCACGGCGACGAGCTGCTCGGGATCATCATCATCGACTCGTCGGTCGCCGTGAACGCGTACTCGGAGAAGGACCTGCAGCTCCTGTCCAACATCGGGAACCAGGCCGCGCAGTTCATCAAGAACCTCGACATGGCCAAGAAGATCGAGAAGGACGCCGCCACCCGCGCCCGGTTCCAGCGGCTGCTCTCCCCGGACCTCGCGGAGATGGTCGTGTCGGGCGAGCTCAGCGTGGAGAAGGGCGGCGAGGCCCGGACCGCCACGGTGCTGTTCGCGGACATCCGCGGCTTCACCTCGATGAGCGAGAACATGGTCGCGGCCGACGTGCTGCAGATGCTCAACGAGTACTTCGAGGTGATGGTCGAGATCGCGTTCAAGCACGAGGGCACCGTGGACAAGTTCGTCGGCGACGAGATCATGGTGCTGTGGGGTGCACCCGTGATCCACCCCGACGACCCGTGCCGCGCCGTGCGGGCCGCGCTCGACATGCAGGCCGCGCTCGTCGAGTTCAACCACACGCGGGTGGCCGAGGGGTCGCCGGCCATCCAGATCGGGATCGGCATCAACACGGGCGAGCTCGTCGCGGGCTACATCGGCTCGACGCGCACGATGAGCTACTCGGTCATCGGCGACTCCGTGAACACGGCGGCGCGCCTCTGCTCCGCGGCCAAGGCCGGCCAGGTGATCATCGCCGGGTCGACCTACGATTACGTGAAGGACGAGTTCGACTTCGTCACGCTCGAGCCGGTCAAGGCCAAGGGCAAGTCGAAGCCGATCCCGATCTACAACGTCGTGGCGTGCAAGGATCTGAAGGACACGGACAAGACGCGCCCGCACGTCGTCCCCACCCAGCGCAAGCTGTAGCCCAGTCCCGTTCGACGCGGTCTACGACTCGGAGCTCCTCGACTGGGAGTGATCTCTCAGAACCGGTCCGAAGCGCGCCGCGAGATCTCGCGGGGAGCCGAGCTCCTGAAGCGAGCCGGCGTGTACGAGGCCGCGATCTCCGGCGAACGCAGCCTCGGGGAGGGCGGCGTCGATCCGCGCGACGAGCCGGAAGAACGCCTGCTTCGGCGAGGCCGACGGACCCTCGAGGAGCCCCGAGTACTTGAGGTGCGCGGCGTCGACGATCACGACCCTGGCCGCCTCGACCGGCGCGCTCGGCGCGACCGCAAACGCCAGGACGACCGACTTTGCTGCGGGGAGCGGCGTCACGGACATCGTGCCGGCGGTCCAGGCCCGGACGTCCGCGGCCGCGATCTGCAGCGCCCCGCCTGTCCGGAGCTCGAAGCGCAGCGCGGTACGGTCGAACCCCGAGAGCGCGGCCTCGATCGTCTCGAGCTTCGGCTCTCGTGCGGGCGAAGGTGACGCGACCACCCCGGGGCGGAACGCGACGAGGGGCATCTCCTCGGGATTGATCTTCGTCACGGGCTGTCGGTGGAGCACGCGCTCTTCGAACCGGAGCTTCTTCAGGGCGAACGCGATCGCCGCGCCGAATGCGAAGCCGGAGATCCACTGCACGTAGGACATCCCGCCGAGGGAGAGCCCCAAACCCATCCCGAGAATCTGGACGCCGAGCTGTGTCACGAGCCACAGCAGCGGCATGATGTACGCCGGCGCCTCGAACGTGCCCACGCGCGGCTTGAGACCGAGCCAGACGAAGTAGGCGAAGTGGGCTTTCGCTCGCCCCGCGCAGACCACCATGGCGCCCATCAGGCCGGCGACGGCGCCCGAGGTCCCGAAGAGCGGTTCGTTGGGCTCCTGCACGGCAGCCCGGTAGACGAGCGCGCTCAGGACTCCGAAGAGGGCGAAGCATCCCACGAAGACCGGGCGCGACCACCGCTCCTCGAGCCTCACGCCGGCAATCCAGAGGAAGAACAGGGTGAGCAGCAGCTGCGCGACATGGAGCACGACCCGCGGGACGACTTCGACACCGGGCGCTTCCTCCACGGGCGCACGAGACTTTTCGACGACCTCGCCGCTCTCGTCGATGTGGAAGGGCTCGTCGCCGTGTCGCGAGACGGCGGGCGCCCGAGCCTGCGCGCGGGCTTCGTCGTCGGTTGTCGCGCCGATGGTCAGGAAGAACACGGCGATGCAGACGGCCATGAGCCCGAGCGTGGCGAAGGGCAGACCGCGGAGCGTCAGCTCGTCGTGGCCGATGGGGATGAGGAAGAACATGAAGGGCGCGAGGGGCGCCGATCAGTAGCCGGGGGTCGGAGGCGCCGGGGCCGGGGCCGGGGCCGGGGTCGGGGTCGACGGGTATCCGCCGCCGCCCGCCGGAGGAGCGCCGTAGCCGCCCGCCGGAGGAGCGCCGTAGCCGCCCGCCGGAGGAGCGCCGTAGCCGCCCGCCGGAGGAGCGCCGTAGCCGCCGGGTGCCGCGGGCTGGCCGAAGCCGCCGGGCGCCGCGGGCTGGCCGTAGCCGGGCTGAGGAGGAGCGCCGAAGCCGCCCGACATGTCGGGGGCCGGGGCCGCCTCGCCGGCTGCCTCGTGGACGATCGCCTCGGTGCACTTCGCGGGGCCTTTGCCCATCTGCTTCGGGCAGAAGTAGATGTGGGTCGAGACCGGCAGCCCGAGGAAGGTCGTCGTCCTGACGTACCACGCCTCGCCCGACAGGGTCGGATCGGTGTTCTGACCGGACGTGACGGCCTTGCAGCCGCTCAGGGCGAACAGGGCGGCGGTGACGAATGCGATTGTGAGTATTCTGGTCATGTTCGTCTCCGTTACTCCCTGTTCTGCTCTTCCACCGGCCAGCACTCGGGGTTGCCGTCCGTGGCGTCGCAGTTGACCATGTGCGTGCCGAACCAGCTGCCGTCCGCGACGTACGCGCGACCGTCGGTGGACTGCACCACGGTCGCCGTCACGCAGCCCGTGAGCAGCGCGGCGGCCATCACCGCCATGACCAAGAACACCAACCACTTGACTCTCATGTTTTCCTCCGTTCTCGGGGGTTAATGCTTTTTCCGCTTGAAAAACATCCGTGATATTGGAAGAGAAGCCCCTAACCGTCAACGGTTTTCGGCGATATTTCAGGCCGTTTTCCGTTGCCGTGCTACCCAATGAAGGAGAAGGCGCCGCCCGTGGCGCTCGAAAGGGAAACAGAATGCGGATCATCCTCGGCTCCATCGCGGCGGCAGTGCTCTCGGCCATGTTCTCGATCCCCGCGGGCGCGGCGCCCGGCGCTGCGGCGCGGCTTGCGCCCGACTGGGCGGCGGGCCCCTCCGCGCAGCGGGCGTACTCGGCGTCGAGGATCGCGCCGGCCGCGTTCCGGGCGCGGTACGGCGAGGCCTGGTGGGAGCGGCGCGGCGGCCCGACCGGCGACTTCCGCCGCCTGTTCGGCGAGGGCGCGGCGCTCGACCCGGCGGTCGAGGGCGACGACGCGGTCGCGATCTGGGCGGTGGAGCGCTTCTTCGCCGAGAACGCGGATCTGCTCCCTGCGGGTGTCTCGCCGGCCGATCTCTCGCTGCGCGCCACGGTCGCCTGGGACGGCAAGCGGATCGTCGCGTTCGACCAGGAGGTCGACGGCGTGCCGATCGAGGGCGCGGTGGCGTACGCGGTGATCGTCCGCGACCGGATCGTCCTGTGCGGGGTGCGGCTCTACCCGGTGCGGCCCGCCGAGACGCGCGCCCTGGTCGCGCCCGAGGACGCCGAGCGGACCGCCGCCGCGGCGCTCTCGAAGCTGCGCGGCACGCCAGGGATCGCGTCCGCCGCGCGCCACGTCCTCGTCCCGCTCGTCGGCGAGGACGCGCTCGAGCTCCGGCCGGCGTTCTCGATCGCGCTGCGGATCGAGGGGCAGGGCAAGTGGACGGCGTTCGTCGACGCGCGGGACGGCGCGCTCCTCGATCTGCGGGATGAGCGCGTGACCGCCTCGGGCACGATCCAGATCGAGCACCATGACAGGAACCCGGACGGCGATCTGATCGCGGGCCCCGGCGCGTTCCTCGACCTCGTCGCGAACGGCGCGGACGTGACCACGGACGCCGCCGGCGCCTTCACGGCGGCAGGCGCGACCGCGGACGTGACCGGGAGACTCTCGGGGCCGTACGTCGACGTGCAGAACATGGCCGGCGACGATCTCGAACTGGCGATCACCGGCCTCGCCGACGGCGCCACCCACCTCTGGGTCTCGGACGGCTCCGCGCTCGAGCAGGCGCAGCTCGACGTGTACGTCTCCGCGCTCGCGGTGACCGAGCGCGCGCGCAGCCTCCAGGACGACGTGCCGTGGCTCGGCGAGACGCTCGACGTCCTGCCGAACCAGTACACGGACATCTCCGGCGACGGCGTCGAGGACGTCTGCAACGCCTGGTCGGACGGCGAGACGATCAACTTCCTCATCGGCTACGACGACGGCGGCGGCTACGGCTGCAACAACTCGGCGTCGGTCGCGGACATCGTCTACCACGAGTACGGCCACTGCCTGCACATCCAGAACGCCATGATGGGCGTCGGCGTGTTCGACGGCAGCGCGAGCGAGGCGTTCGCGGACACGA
>JALNZK010000081.1 GCA_023229365.1 Pseudomonadota bacterium
TGCGATCACGGCCCTCACCCCTGCCCCTCTCCCGTTGGGAGAGGGAATGAGGAGACCGACGTGCGATCACGGCCCTCACCCCTGCCCCTCTCCCGTTGGGAGAGGGAATGAGGAGACCGACGTGCGATCACGGCCCTCACCCCTGCCCCTCTCCCGTTGGGAGAGGGAATGAGGAGACCGACGTGCGATCACGGCCCTCACCCCTGCCCCTCTCCCGTTGGGAGAGGGAATGAGGAGACCGACGTGCGACGGTCAGTCGGGGGAGGGCGGGACGCGGCGGGCGAAGAAGTCGAGGACGAGCCGCGCGATCTTCTCGCCCCGGCTGTAGATCATGGAGTGCATGCCCCCCTCCTCCTCGACGTACTCGGCGTCTTGGAAGACCGACGCCGTGAGGCGCGCCCACTCGACCGGCATGACCTCGTCCTCGGTGCCGTGCACCACGAGCGTCGGGCACGCGATCTCGCGGGTCGCCTGCCGCGCGGCGCCCTGGTTCAGGGTCATGCCGAAGATCTGGCGGTAGTAGCTGTACGGGCGCACCCAGAAGATCGCGCGCTGCGGCAGCCCGGGCGCCTCCTCGTAGTCCGCCCGCTCCACGCCGTGCTCGACGAGGCCGCGCAGCCTGTCGGGGTCGAGCCGGAGCGCCATCCGCGACCTGCGCTCGCGCCGCGAGACCTCGTCCTCGTCGATGCCGAACATCACCGTGGAGAACAGCGCGAGCGCCTCGACCTCGATCCCCTTCTTCCGCGACGCGAGCTCGATCGCCGCGTACGTGCCCATGGAGACGCCGGCGAGGTGGACCTTCGAGACGCCCAGCGCGTCGAGGAAGTCGGCCGCGATCTCGCCGTAGTCGCCCACGTGCCCGGTGTACGCCGCGCCGCCGTCCGGCCAGTCCAGCGCGATCACCTCGAACCGCTCCGCGAAGGCGGCCGTGTTCAGGTAGATGCGCGCGTCATAGAAGCCGCCGGGCAGGAGCAGGAGCAAAGGCGCGCCGGGCGCCGGGCCGTCGAGGTGCAGGTACCGGTACTCGGCGGTGCCGCGCTGCGATGGCACCGTGCGCTCGGTCCACGGCGCGACCGGGACGTCGGGCCGGACCGTGCGGGTCGGCGCCTTCGGCACGCACGCGGCGGCGAGCACGAGGGCGGCCGCCCACGGGAGAGCGCGTCGGATCTTCAGGCTCATCTGCACGGACCTCCTTCCCCGAGGGCCCCGCTCTTTGGTAAGACCTCGGTGAGGAGGGTGCAACATGAGCGGTTCCAAATTCCGGAAGGTCATCGTCATCGCGCTCGCGACGTCGTGCCTCGCCGCGTGCGGCGGCGCGTCTTCGAAGGCCGCTGCCGCGGGCGACGGATCGGGAGCGGCGGGAGACGACGGCGCGCCGGCAGGCGACGCGGACGACGCGGTGCAGGTCGAGGGGCTGCTCGGCGACATCCCGCAGGACGACGTGCAGCGCATCCTCGCGCGGAAGAACGACGCCGTCGCGGAGTGCTACCAGCGCGCGCTCGACGTCCTCGAGCAGATCGAGGGAAGGGTGGAGCTCGTGCTCGACGTCGGGGCCGACGGGTCGGTCGCGGCCGCGCACCTGCGGAACGGGTCGCTCGGATCGGCGGACGCGGAGGCGTGCATCGTCGCGCTCGCGAAGCGGCTCGCCTTCCCGAAGCCGCGCGGGGGCTCCCACGCCTCCATCGTGTACCCGCTGACGCTCGAGGAGCCGTACGACCACCCGGCGCCGGTCGACTGGAGCGGCCCCGAGTCGAAGGCCGTCGTGGAGGCGAACGCCGCGGACGTGGAGCGCTGCCTCGCCGGCGCGACCGGGGTGCAGCTCACGGTGTACGTCCGGAGCGGCGGCGCCGTCGTCTCGGCGGGCGCGACCGCGGACGAGGTCGAGGCGGCCGACGAGGCCGCGTGTCTCGCCGAGGCGGCCGGGAGGTGGACGTTCCCGGATCCGGGCGCCAAGACCGCGAAGGCGATCATCGCGTTCTGATCAGAGATCGGTGAGCAGCTCGGGCGCGAACGCGTCGTCGATCATGATCCGGCGGTCGCCTACCCACAGGCTCTTCTGCGCGCCGAAGACCGGGATCGACGTCGCCGAGGTGAAGCCGCCGATCGCGGGGTTGGCGCCGATCGTGATCGAGGCGCCCGGCCGATAGCCCTCGAAGAGCGAGCTGCGGTGGTCCTGCGTGAGGCCGAGGTTCGCGCCGATGACGACCTCCGAGATCTTCGCGGAGTTCTCCGAGCTGCGCAGGAACAGCCGCAGATCCCGCTCGAGCTTCCGGTTGCCGCACGTGATCTGCCGCACGCGCCCGCCCTCGAGCTCGAAGGAGACCGGGCTCTCGGCGACGTCGTACGTGTGCTGGAACCAGTCGCCGAGGTTGCGATCCGCGACGAACACGCCCTCGGCGTCGGTGGGGATGACGATGATCTGCCCGGACGGCAGGTTCTGCCACCTGTCGCGCGTGATGAGCCCGTCGAGGACGTGGAGCGCGGGCGGCGTCGCGCACCGGCACAGGAGCTCCGCGCCGCCGGGCGAGGTCATGCGGAGCTCGGACGCGCCCTGCAGGGCGTCGACGATGCGCGCGACGAACTTCGCGACCTGGCGGTAGTCCGTGGCGAGCCCGTCGACGAACACCGGCTCGGTGATGGACGGCATGTGGGCGTGGCGCAGCTTCTTCTCGATGACGATGTCGAGCACGGCCTTCCGGAGCGCGAGCTCGCCCGGCATCGCCGTGAGCGCGAGCGCGGAGCAGGTCGCCTGCGCTATCGTGCGCGCGACGACCGCCGGGAGCACGGTGAGCGGCCGGCCGCCGTATGCGTCGACGTCGCACGCGTCGCACCGCGCGCCGACCTCCGCGAACGCCGCGCGCAGCGCCGCGGCGATGGCGCGCGTCGAGGCGTCGTAGACGACGACCGCGCGATCCGCGGCGGTCGCCGCGAGGCACACGGTCACCGCGTTGCGCGCCGCCTTCGCGAGCGCGGGCGGAACCGGCGTCTCGGCCAGATCGGTCGACACCTCTGGTAGTTCGCGTGGCATCTCTGCACGAACCCATCGTTCGGGATACGGTGCATGTATAGACCCGCCGCAGGATCGCGTCAACACGGGGCACCGGGCCTCTCCTCGGCGCGCCCGAGCCGCGCCAGCATGCAGGCGAGGCAGAGCGGCGTGCCGTCGACCCGGCCGAACTCGAGATCCGAGCACTCGGCGCAGAAGACGATCTTCGGCACCGGTCTCTTCGGCGCGCTCAACGCGCAGCCGAGGCGCAGCATCATGTTCTCGTTCATCTTCGACTCCTCGTTCTCCGAATCCGATGACAACGGCCACGGCCGCGAAGCGGAGGAGCGCGTCGCGCTCCCTCGCGTGCGGCCGGTCTTTTTCCGCGTCAGGACGGGAGGCGAGGGGGGCCGCGGAGCGGGTGCCCCGCGAGGCGCTTGGACGCCGCGAGCGCGGCGGCGACGAATGCGGACTCGCGCGCGGCGGGTCCCGCCACCGCGGGATCGTCGTGAAGCGGGTTGCCTACCGCGGGCGGGCCTCCGGAGGACGGGGCGTTTCCTTGCAGCGCCTGTCCGCGGCGCGAGGCGACGGACGGCGTGGGGAGCCCACCCGTCGGGTCCGGGCTGGACGACGCCTCCGCCTCCTCGGCGAGCGCGGCGCAGCGCGGCGCCTGCTCCAGGGCGGCGGCCTGCAGGACGACGGCGGACAGGCCGCACACCACGGCGCTCGAGAGGCGGAGCTCGAAGATCGAGCCAACGGCGGCGCGCTGAGCGCTCTGGCGTTTCGGCATCTGCGACATCGTTCCCACAACGGCCCGAGCGCGCGGTCTATTCCGCCGGGCGAGGAGATCGCAGGGGGTCACCCCGCTGCGCGCCCTTTACCTCGGTGCGACCGGATGGTAGGTTTTCCGTCGCCATTTCGGCGCAAGAGGAGAGGAAGAACATGCGTTTCATTTCGACGATCGTGGTCGTTGTCGCGGCGATGGCGGCGCTGGGCTTCGCGGCGTGCAAGTCCGAGGAGCCCGTGAACCCGTACGCGCAGGGCTATCCGCAGGGCTACCCGCAGGGGTACCCGCAGGCGTACCCGCAGGTGCCGGTCGCCCAGCAGCCCGTCGCGCAGCCCGCGGCGCAGCAGCCGGCGAACCCGATGGCGGGCCTCGCGGCGCTCGGCCAGGCGATGGGCGGGATGGCCGGACAGCCGGCCGGGCAGCCGGGGCAGGTCGCCGCGCCGAACGCGCTCGTGCCGTGGCAGTCGCTCGGCCAGGCGCTGCCCACGTCGGCGGGCTGGGCGATGCAGGGACAGGTCGAGGGGGAGAGCGTCAACGTCATGGGCATCGCCGCCTCCACGGCGAAGTGCCACCTCACGCAGGGCGCGATGACGGCCGACGTCGAGATCATCGACAACGCCATGGCCGCCGGCATGGCCGGCATGGGCTTCGCGATGCTCGGGAACATGGCCACGGACACCAACGAGGGCCGCTCGAGCCGGGTGAACTTCGGCACCTACCCGGGCATGCAGAACTTCCAGAAGGCGAGCAACAGCGCGGACGTGACGGTCGTCGTGGGCAACCGGATCCTCGTCACCGTGAAGGTCTCCAACGCCGGGAGCGAGGCGCCGGCGCTGCAGCTCGCGCAGGCCATCAACTTCGCGCACCTCGCGTCGCTCATCGGCGGGTGACGCCGACCATGGACCCCCGCGAGTTCAGGAAGCGCCTCGACGAGCTCGTGCGCGCCTTCGAAGCCGACCCCGCGAACGTCAAGGGTCACGGCCTCAAGGACTGCCAGAGGTGCTCGAGCTGCGTGTTCTGCGAGGGGTGCGTGCGGTGCCACAAGTGCTCCTACTGCAAGGGGTGCGAGGGCTCGACGAACCTGACCCACTGCATCGACTGCGCGGCGTGCCACAACCTCGCCAACAGCGTGGAGTGCTCGGGGTGCACGAGCTCCGCGTTCCTGGTCCTGTGCCGGGACCTCACCGAGTGCAACTACTGCTTCGGCTGCGTCGGGATCTCGCGCAAGGACTTCCACATCCTGAACGAGAAGCACGACCGCTCGACCTACTTCAAGCTGGTCGCGGATCTGTCCGCCGCGCTCCGCATCGCGAGGCCATGAGGGCGGTCGTCCAGCGCGTCCGCGGGGCGCGCGTCCTCGTCGACGGTGTCGAGGTCGGCGGCATCGGCGACGGGCTGCTCGTGTACCTCGGGATCGGGTGCGGCGACACGGACGCGGATCTCGGCACCCTCGCCGAGAAGATCGCCGGGCTGCGCGTCTTTCGCGATGGCGCCGGGGCGATGAACCTGTCGGTCGTCGACGTCGGCGGCCGCGCGCTCGTCGTCAGCCAGTTCACGCTCTACGGCGACGTGCGACGCGGCAAGCGCCCGTCGTTCGTCGCCGCCATGGAGCCGAAGTCGGCCGAGGAGATGTACGTGCGGTTCGTCTCTCGCCTCGAGGCGCTCGGCGTGCCCTGCGCGCGGGGCGCCTTCGGCGCGATGATGGACGTCCACTCCGTCAACGACGGCCCGGTCACGATCCTGATCGATTCGAAGAAGCTTTTCTGAGGCCCACGGCAGAGGAGGTCATCATGCAGTACAACGCGACCCCGTTCCCGATCGACCCCGGCATCGGCCCCACGACGACCGACGCGAGCATGTGGCTCGAAAAGCAGAGCGAGAGCGTGCGGCGCGTGACGCGGATCGACGCGCGCGGCCGCCTCGTGCAGGAGCCGGTCGTCGAGGACGGCGCGTGGGTGGATCCCACGGCGCGCCTCATCGGCGGCATGATCATCGGCGCGGGCTGCTACCTCGGCCCGTTCGCCGTGATCCGGCTCGACGAGAAGCCGACGCCCGAGCCGCTGGTCATCGGCCCCGGCTCCAACGTCCAGGACTGCGCCGTGATCCACTCGACGACGCAGCGGATCGGCAGCCGCGTCATCGTCGCGCACCAGGCGATCGTGCACGGCGCGATTGTAGAGGACGACGTGACGATCTACATCCAGGCGGTCGTCGACGGCGGCGGGGCGGTCATCGGCCGCGGCGCGTTCCTGCACCAGGGGTGCTACGTCGGCAAGGGCGTGCGCGTGCCGCCGGGGCGCTACGTCGGGCCGGGCCGGAAGATCCTCACGCAGGCCGAGGCCGACGCGCTCGGGCCCGTGCCCGAGGCGCTCCTCCACGTCCGCGAGCACGTCCTCGAGTCGAACGACGCCCACGTGCGCCGCTACCTCTCGTTGCGGTCGGCCGGCGAATGACCGTCGCGGTGACAGGGGCGTCGGGCCACGTCGGCGGCAATCTGGTGCGGGCGCTCCTGGCCCAGGGCCGCGAGGTGCGCGTCCTCGCGCGCCAGGATCACCGCGCGTTCGCCGGGCTCGAGGTCGAGATCGTAGACGGCGACCTGTTCGACGAAGACTCCCTGGCGCGGCTTCTGGACGGCGCCGAGACCGTGTTCCATCTGGCGGCGCGAATCTCCATCGTCGGGCCCGAGGGGGGGCTCGTGGAGCGGACCAACGTCCTCGGCGCGCGCAACGTCGCCGCCGCCTGCCTCGCCGCCGGGGTCAAGCGGCTCGTGCACGCGAGCTCGATCCACGCGTTCTCCACCCACCCCAACAGCGAAGTCATCGACGAAACCCGGGCCTTGGCCCTGGATCGCCGGCACCTGGCCTACGACCGCTCCAAGGCCCGCGGCACCCTCGAAGTCCTCGCGGCGGTGGAGCGCGGCCTCGACGCCGTGATCGTCCACCCGAGCGGCGTCATCGGCCCCAACGACTTCAAGGTCTCGCGCATGGGCGCGGTGATCCTGGACCTGGTCCACCGCCGACTGCCCGCGCTCATCGACGGCGGCTACAACTGGGTCGACGTCCGCGACGTCGTCGACGGGATGCTCGCCGCAGAAAAGAACGGCCGCCGGGGCGAGCGCTACCTGCTCACGGGGCGATGGGCACACGTCGTCGAGCTGGCGGCCCTCGTCACCAAGTTCACCGGAAGGCCCACGCCGCGCTTCAGGACACCCTTGTGGCTCGCGATGCCGGCCTCGTACGGCAGCCTGCTCTGGGGTCGGGTCACGCGCACGACGCCCAAGTTCACGCCCGGGGCGGTGCGCGCGGTGGCCATGCACCGCTACGTCAGCCACCTGAAGGCCACCGAAGAGCTCGGCTACAACCCGCGCCCGCTCGAGGCGACGATCCGCGATACCTTGGCCTGGTTCGCGGAGGCCGGAATGATCGAGGCGTAGCTCACATCGCCTCCGGCGCGGGCACGCCGAGGAGGTCGAGGCCGCGGGCGAGGCCGATGCGCGCCGCGTCGACGAGCGCGAGGCGGGCTTTCCGGATCGCGGGATCCTCGCACAGCACGCGCAGGTTCCTTTCCGCGTTGCCCGCCTGCTGGTACCGGTTCCACGCCCGCGCCACCTCGTAGACCGCCCGCGCGAGACGGGACGGCTCGAGATCCTCGGCCGCCGCGACGACCGCGGCCGGGAGGCGGGCGAGCTCCTTGACGAGCGCGGCCTCCTCGATCGCCGCGAGGAGCGACCAGTCGACGTCGGCCGGGTCGGGCGCGCCCCCGCCCTTGCGCAGGATGGAGCAGCAGCGGGCGTGCGCGTACTGGACGCAGATGCCCGTGAACCCCTTGGTGTTCAGGATCTCCTCCCAGTCGAAGGTGTAGTCCGACGTCCTGAGGTTCTTGAGGTCGCCGAACACGATGCCGCCCACGCCGACCTGCTCGGCCACGGCGTCGATCTCCGCGACCCGCTCGTCGCTCGCCTCGCGCATCTTCGCGAGCGCGCGATCGCGGGCCTCGTCGAGCGCGTCGGTGAGGAAGACGACGTTCCCCTTGCGCGTGCTCATGCCCTGGATGCGGCCGAAGTGGGCGTGCGTCATCCGGTCGGCCCAGGCGTGCCCCATCGCCAGGAGCGCGCGCTTGAGCTGCCCGAAGTGGAGCTTCTGTTCCACGCCGACGACGTAGATCGATTTCGCGAACGCGAACCGCGCGAACCTGTCCCGCGCCGCCGCGACGTCCCGCGTCGCGTACAGCGTGGCGCCGTCGCTCTTGCGCAGCATCATCGGCGGCTCGCCCTCGGCGTACGGCATGTCCACCACGAGCGCGCCCTGATCCTCGCGCGTCCCCACCGTGCGCCGGATCTCCTCGATGACGGCGTCCATCCCCTCGCGGTACCGGCTCTCGCCCTCGATGAACTCGAACGAGACGCCGAGCCTGTCGTACACGCGCTGGAACTCCCTGAGGCTCAGCTCACGGAACGTCCGCCACAGCTCGAGCGCCGCGGGATCGCCGTCCTCCTGCGCCTTGAACATCGCGCGCGCCGCGGCGTCGAACGCGGGATCCTCGGCGGCCATGCGGCTCGCGGAGACGTAGAGCTCGAGCAGGTACGGGATCCCCTCGGCCTCGAGCCGTGCCCGATCGCCGGACCGCCGGAACGCCTCCGCCAGGAGTCCGAACGTCTTGCCCCAGTCGCCGAGGAAGTTCACCCCCGCGACGCGGTAGCCGAGCGCCCGGTGGATCCGGGCGAGGGCGTTGCCGATCATCGTCGAGCGCAGGTGGTGGAAGCCGAGCGGCTTGGCGATGTTGGGCGACGAGTAGTCGATCACGACGTACCCGCCCGCGCCGAGCTCCGAGCCCGCGAAGCGCTCGCCGAGCGCCCGGATCTCCGGGGCCACGCTCGCGAAAAGGTGCGCGGTCGAGATGTGCGCGTTGACGTACGGCCCCACGGCCTCGATCGCCGCGAACATCGGGGACGGCTCGATCTTCGCCGCCGCCGCCGCCGCGATCTGCGCCGGGGACTGCCTGAGCCGCTTCGCGAACGGGAAGCACGGCAGCGACAGATCGCCGCGCTCCTCCTCGGGCGTCTTCAGGTGGGCACGGATCTCGGCCTCGTCGATCCCGACCGCCCGCGCGACGGCCGCGGTGAACGCGTTTTCGTATCTCCTCATGGGTGCGCGATTTCCGTTCGGGCGGGGATCAGAACTCGACGACCGCCGCGGCGCCGCCCATCCCGGGGCCGACCACCGGCGCGAACGAGACCTGCGCGTCCGCCGCCGGTTCCGCGCTCTCGCCCTTGTTCTTCTTGACGATGCGGATGGTGCCCCACGTCGCGCCGGCGGCCGCGATCACGGCGCCCACGATGCCGACGACGTCCGCGACGACCGCCTTCTTGTGGGCATCGTCCTGTGCGGCCGGATCGGCGTCCGGGTCCGACGGCTGCGCGTTCTTCGCCAGGCTGCCGAGCACGCCCCAGCCGACCGCGACGCCCACGACGCCCACTCCCGCGACGACCCACGGGACCACGTCGAGCGCCTCGATCTTCTTGCCCGTGTCGGGCTCGCCCTCGCCTTCCCCCTCTCCCTCGCCCTCGGGCTTCTCGGCCGCGACCACCGGCGGCGGGCCCGCATGGCCCGGCTCGAGTGTCACCTCGACCGGGACCGACTGTCCGGCGGTCACGGCGACCGACATCTTGAAGTCCTCGAAGCCCTTCTTCGAAACCTGGATCTTGTGCGTGCCCGGGTCGAGCTTGGTCAGCCCGACGGTCGGGGTCTTGGCGACCTCCTTGCCGTCGACGTAGACGGTCGCGTTCGCCTCTTCGCACTTGATCTCGATCCCCGTCTTTTCGAGGCGCTCCTGCAGGATCGCGAGCTTGTTGAGCAGCGTCGTGCGCTCCGAGTTGTTCGGATCCGCGTCGAGGTACTTCTTGAGGAAGTCGACCGCCTTGACGAGATCGCCGAGCTTCTCCCAGGCCTGGCCGATGTTGTAGAGGAGCAGGGGGCGCGGATCGAGCCGGTACGCCTCCTCGAACTCGGCGATCGCCTTCTCGTAGCGCCCCTGGGTATAGTAGTCCTGCCCGGCGAGGTAGTGCTGCCGGGCATCGGCGAAAGCCGCCGTCCCGGCGAGCAGGACCGCCGCCGCCACGATGACGCAAACTCGTTTCATGCCGTATCTCCCCTACCCGGCCGCAGTGGAGCCTCGCTCCAAGACGGAGTGTCGTTACTCAAGGTGTAGTGTTATTTATGGAACGTGGAAAGAAGAAAACAATTCTGCACCGAACGGCGGCTCGCGGCGTTCGTGATCGCCCTGTTCGCCTCGTCGTGCGGCCTGCGCTGCGGCGAGGGGCGGGTTCCCGAGCGCGAGATCGTCCCCGTGCCCGAGAGGATCCCGGCGCCGCCGGCGATCTCCTGCGTGGACGGCGCCCGCGCCCTTCGGGACGTCGAGAGGCTCGTCGCGCTCGGCCCGAGACCGCCGGGCGGCCCGGGCGCCGAGGCGGCGCGGCAGCTCATCCTCGGCGAGCTGAGGCGGGCCGGGCTCGAGCCGAGGCGCCGCGACTTCACGGCCCACACGCCGCACCCGGAGCTCGGGAAGGTCGAGCTCGCCAACATCACGGCCGACGTCGCCGGACCGGGCGGGACGGTGATCGTCGGCGGACACTACGACCTCAAGCTGCTGCCCGGCGTGGAGTTCGTCGGCGCCAACGACGGCGGCTCGTCCACCGCCGTGCTGCTCGAGATCGCGCGGTGCCTCGCCGCGCGCGGCTCCCCCGCGAGGGTGCGGCTCGCGTTCTTCGACGGCGAGGAGGCGCTCGTGAGCTGGAGCGACGCGGACGGCCTGTACGGCTCCAAGCGCATGGCCGCGGATCTCGCCGGCTCGCCCGATCGCGCCTCGGTCGCGGCGATGGTGAACGTCGACATGGTGGGCGACCGGGATCTCTCGTTCTTTCGCGAGACGCTCTCCACGCAGTGGGTCCTCTCCGCGCTCGAAAGGTCCGCCGAGCGTCTCGGGCACGCCGCGCTGTTCGGCGGCCCGCGCGCGGCCGTCGAGGACGATCACCTGCCGTTCCTCCGGATCGGCGTGCCGGCCGCGGACCTCATCGACCTCGAGTACGGCCCCGGCCCCGGCTCGAACGACTACTGGCACACGGCCGCGGACACCCCGGACAAGCTCTCGGCGGCGAGCCTCGCCGCGGCGGCGCGGATCGTCATAGGCGCGCTCGAGGAGCTGTCGGGGGGCGAGCCCGCCGCGCCGTCACCTTGAGCCGGTCCGCACCGCGAGCCTTGTTCATTTTGCGGCGATAAGGCAATGTATGGTAGGGCATGGTCCCGAGGGACGTCATGGCGCGCGGCAAGATTTCGACGACTATCTACATCACGGAGGAGCAGGACCGGCAGCTCAAGGAGCTCAGCCGGCGCACCAACGTGCCGGTGGCCGTCTACGTTCGCGAGGGAATCGACATCGTCATCCGGCAGCACGGCGACGTGCTCCCCGGGCAGCTCTCCCTGCTGAAGCCCCGCGGGGAGTGAGCGCCACCTTGCCACCCCGGAGCGTCCGATGAGGCTCCGCCCGCAGACCGGCCTCGCGGTGATCGCGGCGTGCGCGGCCGCGTGCTCGCCCGAGCTCGGTGCCGCGATCGGCGACGCTCCTCCGACCGCGCTCGAGTGCCCGGAGCCTGAGGCGCCGGACGCGGGGCCCGGGGACGCCGGCGCATCGGCGGAAGGCTCGGTCGTGATCATCAGCGTCGACGGCCTGCGCGCCGACGCGGTGACCGCCGCACCGGCGGACGCGCTGATCGATTTCGCGTGCCGCGGCTCCTACTCCCTCTCAGCACGCACCATCCTGCCCGCGCTCACGCTCCCGGCCCACGCGTCGATGGTTTCGGGGTACGAGCCCGAGCAGCACGGGCTCCTGCACGACTCCATGAGGGAGGACACCTGCATCGAGGTGCCCACGGTGTTCGGCCTCGCCGAGGAGGCAGGGCTCGAGACGGTGATCGTCGTCGGCAAGGAGAAGCTCGTGCAGCTCGCGCCGCCGGGTTCCTGCGACTATTTCGAATGGGTCACCGGCGGGGACGCCGCGGTCGTCGACGCCGCGATCGCTGCCGCCGCGGGGGGCTTCGACGTCCTGTTCGTCCACCTCCCGTCGGTCGACTGGGTGGGGCACTCGTCGGGGTGGATGTCCGACGACTACCTCGCGCAGGTGCGCGCGGCGGACGCGGAGGTCGCGCGGCTCGTGGACGCGCTGCCCGCCGGGGCGACCGTGATCGTCACCGCGGACCACGGCGGCCACGACTCGACCCACGGCGACGACGTCGCGACCGACACGATGATACCGTGGATCGTCGCGGGGCCGGGCGTCCGCGAGCGGCACGTGATCGGTGCGCCCGTCTCGGTCATGGACACCGCCGCGACGGCCGCGTTCGTCGCGGGGTTCGCGCTCGAGCCGGACGCGATCGGCCGCCCGGTCGAGGAGGCGTTCGGGGAGTAGCGCGGCGCGTCACCAGAGGGCGCGGGCCAGCGCGTCGATCGCGGACGTGTAGGCGCCGACGAGATGCGCCCCGAAGAACACGTGCTCGAGCGCGCCGAGCGCCAGGAACGGGCCGAACGGCACGCGAGCCTTGCGGAAGCGCACGGGCTGCTCGTCCTCGTCGCCGTCGCCGCGCTCCTCTTCGAACACCGGCTCGGGCTCGTTCGCCCGCCTTCTCAGGACGACGATGATCGCGCCGACGATCAGCCCCTGGAGCGCGCCGGCGAACAGGGCGAACACGCCGCCCTGGAAGCCGACGAACGCGCCTATCATCGCGAGCAGCTTCGCGTCGCCCTCGCCCATGCCGGGCCTGCCCGTGAGCAGGCGGTACCCCTCGATGAAGACGAGCCGGATGAGCGCGTAGCCGGCAAACGCCGCGACGAGCGGTTCCATCCAGCCGAGCGGCAGCACGAAGGCGTTGGCCGCGATCCCGACCGCGATCCCGGGCAGCGCGATCGCGTCCGGAATGAGGTAGCAGTCGGCGTCGATCATCGCCGCGGTCACGAGCGCGAAGACGAAGCCGAACCACACGAAGAACTCGGCCGCGGCCTGCTGGAACGACGCGGGCTCGCCGGCCAGCGTCAGCCGCGCCACGCTGACCGCGAGCAGCGCCATCGCGAGCTCCACGAGCGCGTACCGCGGCGAGAAGCGGGCCTTGCAGTCGCGGCACCGGCCCCGGAGCACGAGGTAGGAGAGGATCGGGACGTTGTCGTAGAACCGGATGGGCTCGCCGCACGCCATGCAGTGCGATCCGGGGCGGACGACGGACAGCTCGCGCGGCCACCGGACGATCACGACGTTCGCGAACGATCCCCAGAGCGCGCCGAAGACGCCCGCGAAGAGCTGCCACTGCCACGGCGCGATCATGTCGAAGGGCGGCTGCACGGGCGCAGTCTACCACGGCGGCGCGGTTGGGCGTATTCTCCGGCTCATGCCGCGCATCAAGATCGAGGAGCACGCCCGCTACCCGTTCTCGACCGAGCTCGAGGTCCGCGTCGCGGATCTGAACTACGGCGCGCACTTGGGCTACGAGCGGCTCCTCTCCCTGGCGCACCAGGCGCGCGTCCGGATGTTCGGCGGGCTCGGCGCGAGCGAGCTCGATCTCGGCGACGGCGCGACCGGCGTCGTCGCGGCCGACGTGGCGGTCGCCTACCTGAGCGAGGCGTTTCTCAACGACGTCCTGGTGTTCGAGTTGAAGCCCGTGGAGATCGGCCTCGTGGCGTTCCGGCTCGCACACCGCGTCCTGCACAAGGGCACGGGCAGGAAGGTCGCGCTCATCGAGATCGGGTTTGTCGGGTTCGACGCGCGCCGCCGCGCGCCCGGGCGCCTTCCGGACGGCTTCGTCGCGAAGCTTCGGGAATTGGGCGGGGATCGACCGAGTTGATGGGATCGATGGGAATTCCGGGAAGGATGGGAAGGGTGCTCGGGGTCGGGACGATCCTGGCGATCCTTTGCCTGCCCTCGATTGTGTCTGCGTTTGAGCCCGCGGTCATCGAGGTCGCGCCGAGCTGGTACGACCTGGCCGCGTCGCTCGCGGATCGGACGGCGATCGCCGAGGAGCTGGCCCGGCGGGGATACGAGCCGCCCGAGGAGGCGCACCTGCTCGTCGGCGGCGTCTCGAAGATCGGGGAGCGCCCCGCGTACACCTGGTTCTCGCTCGGCGACACCGGCTTTCGCGCGTCGGCGGAGTCGTTCTGGCCCGCGTCGATGGTGAAGCTCGTCGCCGCGGTGGGCGCGCTCGCGACGCTGCGGGGGCACGGGCTCACGGGCTCGGCGCGGGTCTCGTTCACGGACGGCCGCGGCGCGTGGTCGGGCCCGGTCTCGAACCTCACCTCGAGCGCGCTCACGCACAGCAACAACGTCGCGTACGACCGCCTGATGAAGATCGCGGGATTCGACGAGATCAACGATAGGCTTCTGAGCGCGGAGGACGGCTTCCCGTTCATGACCATGCAGCGCGCGTACGACGCGGCGAACGACCCGACGCTCCGGATCTCGCCCGAGATCACCTTCGACGAGAGGGGGCGCGCGGGGACGATCCCGCGGCGGGAGTCGGCGCGCGATCACCCGCAGTGTCCGGACGACGGCAACTGCGCGACGCTCTTCGAGATGCTCCACTTCCTCCAGAGGGTGGTGCTGCACGACGAGCTCGACGGGCGCGATCGCTTCGATCTCCATCGCGCCGACGTCCGCGCGCTGCGGCGCTGCCTGGACAGGTCGCCCACGCGGATCGGCGACGGCGTGCGGGCCGCGCTGCGCCACCCGATCGTCGTCTACAACAAGGGCGGCCGCGTGCCGGATCTCGTGGCGAACGATCACGCGCTCGTGGTGGACCTGCGGACGCACCGGCGGTACCTCGTCGCGGCGTCGATCCGGGAGACGGGCGGCAAGGAGGCGACGCAGGAGCGGCTGACCGAGCTCGTGTCGCGCGGCGTACGGGCGGCGGTCCGCGCGATGGATCGCGGGATCCCCGCCGCACGGGACGGCGGGATCCCGATCGCGTTCGCCTGGAAGGACGCCGGGGAGGGCGCGGCGCCGCTGCGGATCGACGTCGCGGCCGAGGGCGAGCTCGACGCGCTCGCGCTCTACGCCGGTCGCGAGGAGATCGCGCGCTCGAGGGGCGAGCCGCTCGCCGTGAACCGTGCGCTCCCCGGCGAGGCGCTCGATCTCTACGTGGCGATCGCGCGCAGGGGGAAGAAGATCGTCGGCTACAAGACGCTCGGCCTCGCGCAGAAGGTTGGCGAAACCTACACCAGTTCGATCCTGGCGACGCCCGGGATGGCGGCGAGCGGGTCGAACGCGCGGACGCACGCCTGCTTGTCCACGGATCGGATCGAGAAGGAGATCGTGCAGGTGCCCGCCGCCCGATCCGCCGAGTAGCCGATGTCCTGCACCGTGATCTTCTCGGCGGCGAGGGCGCCGCGGCACGCGGCCTCGACCTGGGCCCGCTGCGCCACGTCGGTGGCGACGACGAGCGTGCGGTAGACGACGCTGTGGACGCGGCGCTCGATCGCGTGCAGCCCGACGAGGATGGCGAGCGCGAGCACCGCGGCGGTGGCCGCGAGCGCGTACTCGCCGTAGCCGATGGCGACGCCGACCGCGGCGATGAACCAGATCTCGGCGGCCGTGGTCAGGCCGCGGATGAAGTTCTCGCGGAGCCGCAGGATGGCGCCCGCGCCGAGGAAGCCGATGCCGGTCACGATCCCGGCGGCCATGCGCGACGGATCGACGTTGAGCTGGAAGTGCCCGTCGCCGGAGATCCCCTGGAGCGCCGCGCCGCGCGAGACGACGATGAGCAGCGCCGACGCCATGCACACGAGGGCGTTGGTCCGAAGCCCCGCGGCGCGCCCGTGCAGGTGGCGCTCGATGCCGAGCACCGCGCCAACCACCGCCGCGCCGACGACCCTGAGCAGCGCCTCGAGATCGAAGAGATCGAAGAATTCCATGCCTCACCCCCGCGGCCGCTTCACAGGCGGTCGACAACGAGCTCGAGCCGTTCGGGCGGCGCGTCTCCTATCTCGAACGCCGACTCGAGCAGGCGCATCGCATCGTCCGCGCCCGCGCCGCTGTGGTGCAGCACGGCGAGCGGCGCGCCCTCCTCGACGGCCTCCCCCCGCACGGCGATCAGCTCCACCCCCGCCGCCGGGTCGATGTCGTCCTCCTTGCGGCGCCGTCCGGCGCCGACCTCGAGCGCCGCCATGGCCACCGCGCGCGGCCGGATCGCCGAGATCCATCCGCGCCGGGGGGCGGCGAACGCCTCGCGGCGTCCGGCGATCGGGAGCCGGCCGGGATCGTCGCACACGCGCGGCTCCCCCCCCTGCGCCTCGATGACGCGGGCGAACAGCGCGAGCGCCTTTCCGTCCGCGAGGACGCGGCGCACCGCGGCCCGCCCGGATTCGAGATCCGCGGCGGCGCGGCCGAGCACGAGCATCTCGGCGCCGAGCTCCACGGTGAGCGCGATCGTGTCCGGCGGTCCCTCGCCGCGCAGCACGTCGATCGCCTCGCGCGCCTCGAGCGCGTTGCCGACCGTCCGGCCGATGGGTGCGCTCATGTCGGTGAGCAGCGCCCGGACCGCCACGTTCGACGCCGCGCCGATGCCGATGATCGTCCGTGCGAGCTCGCGGGCCCTCGCCGCGGTCTCCATGAACGCGCCCTCGCCGACCTTGACGTCGAGCACGAGGGCGTCGATCCCCTCGGCGAGCTTCTTGCTCATGATGGACGACGCGATGAGCGGGATCGACTCGACGGTGCCGGTCACGTCGCGCAGGGCGTAGAGCCGCCGGTCCGCGGGCGCGACGTCCTCGGTCTGGCCGATGAGGAAGAGGCCGAGCCGCTCGAGCTGCGCAGAGGCCGCCGCGGGCTCGAGATCGACGCGGAACCCGGGGATCGACTCGAGCTTGTCGAGCGTCCCGCCCGTGTGGCCGAGCCCCCGGCCGGAGATCATCGGCACCGGCACGCCGCACGCCGCCACCGCGGGCGCGAGGCACAGCGAGATCTTGTCGCCCACGCCGCCGGTCGAGTGCTTGTCGACCTTCGGGCCGCGCACGCGATCGTGCCGCATCACGGCGCCCGAGCGCGTCATCGCGTCGGCCCACGCGGCGAGCTCGTCCGTATCGAGCCCGCGGAAGAAGATCGCCATGAGCAGCGCCGCCATCTGGTAATCGGGGATCCGGTCCGCCGTGTACTCGCTGATGAGCGCGCGCAGATCCGCGTCTTCGAGCCGCCGGCCGTCGCGCTTGCGGCGGATGATCTCCGGGACGTTCAGCTTCATGGTGCTTTCGGTAGCACGAGCGCCCGCGCCGGGCAAATCGGGGAGCGACGCCGGATCAATCGGAGGCCAAATGGCGCATGACCTTCGCGATCCTGTCCTTGCCCGTGCGGCCCTCCGCTGTTGCCATCGTGATCTCGTAGAGAATGCCCGAACCATGTTCCATGTGGATCCCGTTCAGATCCAGGAACACGAGGGCCGCGACCAGTCCGGTGCGCTTGTTGCCGTCGACGAAAGGGTGGTTCGCGACGATGTGGAAGAGGTACGCGGCAGCCATTTCGAAGAGATCGCGGTGCAGCGGCTCGCCGTTGAACGTGGACCTCGGCTGCGCCGCCGCCGATTCCAGGAGCGCGCGGTCGCGGATCCCCGTTCCGCCGCCGTACCTCTCGATCTGCAGCGCGTGTATCTCCAGGATGTCTTCGACAGTCAGGAACTCGGGATCATCGGGCGAGCTTGCGCAGCGTGACATCGTGGGCGTCCATCACCCGTTTCGCGGCGCTTCGGACGCGACGCCCGGTGCCTTCGCGAAGCGGGACGATGATGAGCGCTTCTCCGTCGGTGCGGACTTCGAGGCGCGTTTCCCTGTCGATGCAGAGCAGATCCAGGATCGGCCTGTCGATGATGAGACCGAGGCTGTTGCCGATCGCCGTGAGCGTCTTGACCATGATGATGCCTCCGCGCTGCGGATGTTATAACAATGGTATAACATACGGACGACCGTCCGCAAGGGAAGCGGGGGTGATCTGAGCATTCCCGGTCTCACGACGCCGCGGTGAACAGCCCGAGCTCCCCGCCGAGCGCGACGCACTCCGCCACGGCGAGGCGCGCCACCCGGGCGAGATCGCCCTCCGGCCAGCGCTCGCCGAACGCGAAAAGGGCGTCGAGGGCTTCGTTCGTCGGCGTGTGGCCGAGGATCGCGATGGCGCGGAGGAGATCGTCCGCGTCGCACCCCTCGTCCGCCCGCTCGAGCAGCCGCCGCGCGGCCGGGACGAGCGCCACGTGCTCGTACGGGTCGAACGCCGAGGAGCGCGGAGGGGGCATGAGCGCGTGGGCGCGGGCGTAGAGCGGGTGCGCCGCGGCGTCGGCGGCGTCCACGGCGAACATGCCGGTGAGCCACTCGACCTTGCCGCTCGCGGCATCGCGGATGGGGAATCCGAAAGAGAGCATGACCAGTTGCTCTCGTTCCGACCTCGCGAGACGGGCTCTCATCCTTCGTGTTCTGCTCGGCATGGCGATCTCCTCCTCGGTGATGGGCGCCGGTGTCTTCGCCGGACGCACACCACTGAATCGGACGTTCGCGCAAAAGGTTGCCGAAAAAGTGAGCTGCTCGTGCGAAAAACGACGCCGTCGATTGTTCAGAACGCTCCCATCGCCGCGAGCCCCGCGTTGTTCGGACCTACCCACGCCGTCGGCGCGACCTCGATCGCGCCTTTTTTCCGTGCTGCGCTCTCCAGCGCGACGAAGTCGTAGATGGCGAGCCCGAACGCGCCGGCGACGAGAACGCCGCCCGCGGCGAAGAACCACCCGGCGTCGCGTCCCCTCGGGACGCCGATCGCGGCGAGAACGGTGCCGGTGCTCAGCAGCACGAGCCGCACCCAGAGCGCGGTGCCGGTGCGGCTCGAACTCCCGAGGTAGTAGTGACCTAGGCTCGGGCCCACGGTGAGCACCACGTCCGCGGCGAGGACTCCTGTCAGAAGCAACCACGGAAGCCGGGTCGCCCCGCCCACCACGGCGAGCCCTGTGGTCAGCGCGAGCCCGAACCCGGTCGTGCCGTACGACAGCCAGCGCGCCGTCGCGATGTCTTCGCGGCCGTACTCCGGAACGCTCGCTGCGGCGGGCTGCGTCTCCACGCCCCCGTCGATCGCTGCGGCCTCCCCTGCGCGCGCCGGCGCTGCGAGGAGGGTTCCGATCGCGAGGAGCGCGGGCGCGTATACCGTCTTGAATGCCATCGCCCCATTGGACACGCGGCGGGACCGGTCGTCGACCGGAATCTGTGGCGCGGCAGCCTCGAAGGGGATAGACCTCGACGCCATGGATACGAAGGAAACCGTGAAGGAGCTCAAGCGAAAGTACAAAGAAGCGCCCAAGGAGGCGGGGGTCTTCCGCATCACGAACACGGCGAACGGGAAGGTGTACCTCGGCTCGAGCCTCAACCTGCACGGCCCGCTGAACAAGCACAGGTTCACGCTGTCGATGGGCTCGCACATCAACAAGGCGCTCCAGGCCGACTGGCAGAGGTTCGGCGCGGACGCGTTCGTGTTCGAGATCGTGGAGAAGGTGAAGCCCTCCGGCGACCCCGGCTTCAAGGTCGAGGACGAGCTCGAGCTGCTCGAGCAGATCTGGATCGAGAAGGAGCGGCCGTTCGGCGAGAGAGGCTACAACGAGGGGAAGAAGGTCAGGGAGTAGTCAAATCCCGATCCTCCGGAGCTGAATCAAAACCCCGCTCTCGTCGATCGATGATCTCAGGTCGATCGTCGCCTCGATGCCCCAGTCCTCGTCGCCCTCGGGGTCGAGGATCTTGTGGTGGATCTCCCACAGCCTGTGCTCAACCTCGCGGATCGCGGTGTTCGCGGTCTGTCGAGCGCGTGGAGTGAGGTCGATCGCGGCGTGCTCGGCGAAGTACGGCGCCAGCGCCTCCTCGAACCGCTCCTTCGTCCACGGCGCCTCCGAGTCCGGCCGCACGAGGTCGATCGCCGCCTCGCAGTCGCGCCGGCCGAGCGCGGCCACGAGCGTGTGCAGCTCGTCGCGGATCCGGGCGCGCAGCGCCCGCGGATCGTCGGCGATCGACGGGGGCCTCTCGGGCGCGGCCGCGTCCCGGGCGTCGTCCTCGAGGGGCGCGTCCACGAGCAGCCGCCACTCCTCGACGAGGCTCGCGTCCACGCGGCGCACGAGCCCGTGCAGGTAGGCGAGCGCGTCCTCGAACCCCTCCGTCCAGAACGACGGCGGCACGGTCTGCACCGCGGTCTTGTAGACCTGCGAGAGGTAGCGCAGGAGCACGCCCTCGCTGCGCTGGAGCCCGTAGACGCTCACGTAGTCGTTGAACGCGACGTACCCCTCGAACATCTCGCGCGCCACGGACTTGGGCCGGACGCTCTCGCCGCCCACCCACGGGTGCGCGGCCGAGAACCCCGCGAACGACTCCTCGATGAGCTCCTTCAGAGGCTGCGGGTGCTCGACCGCCCGCAGCCGCTCCATGCGATCCTCGTATTCGACGCCCTCGGCCTTGAGCCGGCCGATGAGATCGTCCTTGATGAGGCTGATCTGCCGCTCGAGCACGGCGCGCGGATCCTCGAGGATCGCCTCGACGAGCGAGAGCGCGTCGAGCGGGTAGCTCTCGGCGCCGCGGTCGAGGAGCTCGATCGTGGCGACGAGGTAGAGCGAGAGCGCGTGGTGGAGCGAGAAGTCGCGCTGTAGCGCGTCGCTCACGACCGCGCGCGACCCTCGGCCGCCCTCGTTGCGGACGAGCGAGACGATCCCGGCGCGCCGCAGGGACCGGAACAGCTCCGCCGCGCGCTTGAGCCGCCGCTGCTTCGCCTTGTCCGTGCCGTGCGATCGCGCGATGAGATCCACGAGCCGGCCGTACCCCCCGCCGACGCGTTCGCCCGAGCCGTGCAGGAGGTTGACGATCATGCCGTGCGTCACGTCGAACCGCGGCTCGAGCGCCTCGGGCAGCGCCCCCTTCAGCCGCGAGAACGTCTTCTCGTCCCACGGCACGGCGCGGGGCGGCGGCTTCTGCTTGACGAGCTTCTTGCGCAGGTGCGGGTTCGCGGCCGCCTTGGCCTCGATCCGCCTGTTCTCGACGGTCCACTCGGGCGCGAGCACGACGACGCGGCCCTTCTCGTCGAACCCCTTGCGCCCCGCGCGCCCGGCGATCTGGTGGAACTCGCGCGCCGTGATCAGCCCCACGCGCTCGCCGTCGAACTTGTACAGCCGG
Organism: Pseudomonadota bacterium; assembly: GCA_023229365.1. Lineage (NCBI taxonomy): Bacteria > Pseudomonadati > Pseudomonadota > Pseudomonadota bacterium. The sequence continues at coordinate 20,975 of JALNZK010000081.1, forward strand.
CTCATCACGACCGTGCGGATCGGGATGTTCACGCCGACGCCGAGGGTGTCCGTCCCGCTCACGACCTTGACGAGCCCGCGCTGCGCGAGCCGCTCGACGACCCGGCGGTACTTGGGCAGGAGCCCGGCGTGGTGCACGCCGATGCCGTGCCGGACGAACCTCTGGAACTCCCGCCCGTACGGCGTGTCGAACCGCACGCCCTCGAGCTCGGCGGCGATCGCGCGCTTCTCCTCCTTCGAGCACACGTCGATGCTCATGAGGTTCTGCGCCACCTCGGCGCAGTCGCGCTGCGTGAAGTTGACGAGGTAGATGGGCGCGTCGCCCGACGCGACGAGCGCCTCGATCGTCTCGTGCAGCATCGCCTCGCGGTACTCGAGCTCGAGCGGCACCGGCCGCGAGGCGGAGCGCACGACCGCGACGTCGCGATCCGTGAAGCCGGCGAGCCGCTTCTCGACGTCGTCGGTCTCGCCGAGCGTCGCGCTCATGAGCAGGAACACCGAGTCGCGCATCGAGACGAGCGGGATCTGCCACGCCGTGCCGCGATCCCGATCGCCGTAGTAGTGGAACTCGTCCATCACGACGTAGTCGACCGGCACGTCGTCGTCGCGCAGCGCCATGTTCGCGAGGATCTCCTGCGTGCAGCAGACGATCGGGGCGCCGCGGTTGACGCTCGCGTCGCCGGTGAGCAGCCCGACGCGGTCCGGGCCGAAGCGATCGCACAGGTCGAAGAACTTCTCGTTGACGAGCGCCTTGGTCGGCGCGGTGTAGTACGAGACGCGCCCCTCGGCGAGCGCCTGGAAGTGGAGCGCGAGCGCGACGAGCGACTTGCCGGAGCCGGTCGGCGTGCTCAGGATCACGTGCTTGCGGCCGAGGAGCTCGAGGATCGCCTCCTCCTGCGCCGGGAACAGCGTGAGCCCGAGCTCCCCGACGTAGCCGACGAACAGATCGAGGATCGCGTCCGGGTCGAGCGCGCGGCCCGATCGCCTCGCCTCTTCGAGGATCCGCGCGAGCGGCGCCGTGGTCGGTTCGGCCATGGACGGGTTATGACAGGTGCGGCCGGGAATTCAAGGTCAGGCGCCGAAGCCGAACTCCACGCCGACTGTGAAGAACAGGTTCCAGTTCCGCTCCCGGACCTCGGCGTCCTCCATGTCGCCCTTGGCGTTGTCGATCAGCTCGATCGACCAGTTCAGGCCGGGCACGATGGCGACCGGACCGACCGGGATCGCGTAGCCGAGCGTCAGCTTGGGCCCGAGGTTGAACCGCTTGTAGTCGTCCCAAGCGTCGTCGTTCCAATCCGCGGTGATCTCGTTGTCATCGTCTTTGTACTTCGTCTTTGCGGACAGAGCGAAGTAGAGTGCCACCGCGAGCCCGACCTGGAACCCCTTGATGTTCAGCTTGGCGCCGAGCGGGATCTCCATGTAGATCATCCGTTCCCAGTAACGGGCATCATCTTCTTTGAGCCGGAACCCCTTGCCGACGAAGCCGATCCCGCCCTCGAGCGCGAGGATCTCCATGAGATAGAAGTCGAAGTACGCCCCGCCGGCGCCCGCGAACCGGGGCTTGGGCTTCTGATCGATGCCGTATATCCCTTCCATGAGATCTTCGGTGTCGACGTCGTCGTGCTTGATGATCGAGTGCGCCATGCCCATCCCCATGTACGCGCCCACGACGAACGGCTTGTATCCGCCGCCGCCGGCCGGCGTGCCGACCTGGATCTCCTGGGCCGACGCCGACGTGGCGAACGCCATCGCCAGGACGAACGCACCCACACCCATTAACTTTTTCATGTTGTGTCCTCCCTTTCGTTAAACGAAAGATTGATCGCTGGCGAAAGCCTAACACCGGCCCTGCGGAGGGTCAAATTCGCGGCCGACGAAGATGTGGAACACAGCGCGATAGTTGAAATATTCGGCGGCCACCCGCGCGTTTTCCGCTTGTCGGATCGGATGTGCTGTGCGACCGTTCAGCTGTCGATCCGTTCAGGGAGATCGAAATGGGAAGCTTTATTGTCGAGGGGGGGGTGCCGCTCAGCGGCGAGGTCGTGCCCGCGGGCAACAAGAACGAGGCGCTGCCCGTCCTGGCCGCGAGCCTCCTCGCGAGCTCGCCGGTGACGCTCTACAACATCCCGCACATCGGCGACATCAACAGCATGATCAAGATCCTGGAGAGCCTGGGCGCGAACGTCCAGAGCCAGGAGGACGGCGGCCTGCTCATCGATCCGACCGGCGTCGGCTCCGAGGAGCCGGACCAGCCGCTGTGCGCGAAGATCCGCGCGTCGTTCCTGCTCGCCGGCCCGCTGCTCGCGCGCCGCGGCCACCTCACGCTGCCGCGCCCCGGCGGCGACCGGATCGGGCGCCGGCGCCTCGACACCCACGTGCTCGCGCTCGAGCGGCTAGGCGCCGAGGTGGAGCTCGCGAAGTCGTACCACCTGACCGCGCCCAGGGGGCTCCGGGGCGCCGAGATCTTCCTCGACGAGGCGTCGGTCATGGCGACGGAGAACGCGCTCATGGCCGCGGCCGCGGCGGAGGGCCAGTCGATCATCTCGAACGCGGCCTGCGAGCCGCACGTCCAGGGCCTCTGCCGCATGCTCTCGGCGATGGGCGCCGGGATCTCCGGCATCGGCAGCAACGTCCTCCATATCCAGGGCCGGCCGAGCCTCGGCGGCTGCACCCACCGCGTCATGAGCGATCACATCGAGATCGGCTCGTTCATCGGGCTCGCGGCCGTGACCGGCGGCGAGATCGCCATCCGCGACGTGCAGCCCGAGAACCTGCGCATGATCCGGCTCGCGTTCCGCCGCCTCGGCGTCGAGACCGTGCTCGACGGCACGACGCTCACGGTGCCCGCGCACCAGAAGATGGAGATCCAGTGCGATCTCGGGGGCGCGATCCCGACGATCGACGACGCGCCGTGGCCCGGCTTCCCGGCGGACCTCACGTCGATCGCGCTCGTCACCGCCACGCAGTGCCGCGGCACGGTGGTCGTGCACGAGAAGATGTTCGAGAGCCGCCTGTTCTTCGTCGACGCGCTCGTCGGCATGGGCGCCAAGATCGTGCTGTGCGATCCGCACCGCGCGGTGATCATCGGCCCGGCGTCGCTCTACGGCCAGGAGCTGTCGAGCCCG
>JALNZK010000082.1 GCA_023229365.1 Pseudomonadota bacterium
GCGGTACAAGACACGGGCGGGCCACTGATGGCGCCGGTCGGCAAGGGAACCCTCTCTCGGATGTTCGACGTCTTCGGAAACGCCATCGACCGCGAAGCGGCGCCGAAGGATGTCCAATGGCGGTCAGTCCATAGCGCCCCACCGGCGTTGGCGCGGCGTTCCACCAAGTCCGAGATCTTCGAGACCGGGATCAAGGTCATCGATGTGCTCGTGCCGCTCGAGCGCGGCGGCAAGGCAGGCTTGTTCGGCGGCGCGGGCGTGGGCAAGACGGTGCTGCTCACCGAGATGATCCACAACATGATCGGGCACCACGAGGGAGTGAGCATCTTCTGCGGCATCGGCGAACGCTGCCGCGAAGGAGAGGAGCTCTACCGTGAGATGAAGGAGGCGGGCGTCCTGCCGAACATGGTGATGGTGTTCGGGCAGATGAACGAGCCGCCGGGCAGCCGGTTCCGCGTGGGGCACGCGGCCCTGACGATGGCCGAGTATTTCCGAGACGACGAGCATCGCGACGTCCTGCTGCTCGTCGACAACATCTTTCGGTTCATCCAGGCCGGCATGGAGGTGTCCGGCCTGATGGGGCAGATGCCATCGCGGCTGGGCTACCAGCCGACCATGGGCACCGAGTTGTCGCGGCTCGAGGAGCGCATCGCCAACACCGACACCGGGGCCATCACCTCCATCCAGGCGGTGTACGTGCCGGCAGACGATCTGACCGACCCGGCGGCGGTGCACACGTTCTCGCACCTCTCGGCGTCCATCGTGCTTTCGCGCAAGCGGGCCAGCCAAGGGCTCTTCCCGGCCATCGACCCGCTGCAATCCAGCTCCAAGATGGCCACGCCCGGCATCGTCGGCGAACGGCACTATCTGCTGGCGCAGGAGATCCGGCGGACGCTCGCGCAATACGCGGAGCTCAAGGACATCATCGCCATGCTCGGCCTGGAGCAGCTTTCGCCGGAGGACCGCAGCGTGGTCGCCCGAGCCCGCCGCCTGGAACGGTTTCTCACACAGCCATTCTTCGCCACCGAGCAGTTCAGCGGGATCAAGGGGCAAACCGTCAGCCTCAAAGACGCGCTGGACGGCTGCGAGCGCATCCTTCGCGATGAGTTCAAAGACCACCCGGAGAGCGCCCTCTACATGATCGGGGCGATCGACGAAGCGAAAGGAAAAACCAAGGCCCAAAAGCCCGCACCGGAGGTCGCCCATGCCGCAGCCGACGCTCATGCATCTTAAGTTGCTGCTGCCGTTTCGGGTCTTCGCCGAGGAGACCGGCGTGTCGCGCATCGTCGCGGAGACGAGCGAGGGTTCGTTTGGACTTCTGGCACACCGACTCGACTGCGTCGCGGCGCTCGCACCGGGAATTCTGATCTACGAGACCGAAGCTAAAGGAGAGGTCTACGTGGCCGTGGACGAGGGAGTGTTGGTCAAGAGCCATTTGGATGTCCTCGTCTCCGTCCGCAACGCGATTGCAGGCGCGGACCTCGGCCAACTGCGCGAGGCGGTGGAGCGGGAGTTTCTGACCCTGACCGACCGCGAGGAGAGCGTTCGCTCGGTGCTCGCCAGAATGGAGAGCGGTTTCTTAAGCCGCCTCGCGGAGTTCCACCGTGAGTGACGACTCGAGGAACAAGGGCGCCAAGGGCCCGACTGCCTTCAGCCGCGAGGTCGGCGCGAAGGCGTCGCGAAAGCTTCGGGCGCGACGCAACCATGCGCACGGCGTCTGGTTTGGTTTGGGCATGATGGGGCTCATCGGTTGGTCGGTGGTCGTGCCGACGCTACTCGGTGCGGCGTTGGGCATCTGGCTGGACAACCGGCATCCGGCAAACCACTCCTGGACGCTGTCGCTGCTGATCATCGGTCTGGTCATCGGTTGTTTGAACGCCTGGTACTGGGTGCGGAAGGAAGAGAAGGCCAGCGACTGCTTCCGCTGGACGAAGGCTGGCGACGCGAGCTGGCCGAACGAGCCTGGCCGACGAAGAGCTTGCCCGAGGTCATGGGTGGTGGCGGCGCGACCTTGCGTGCGCTCATCCGAGAATATCTATTCGTTTCGCTTTTCCGTGCGTGCGCCGAATCTCTCGCAAGCGAGAACGCGAGCCGTTTGGCGGCGATGCAACGCGCCGATAGGAACATCGAAGAGTTGCTGGAGGACCTCAACGGGATATTCCACCGTTTGCGTCAGAGCAGAATCGACGAAGAGCTGTTCGACGTGGTCTCCGGCTTCGAGGCGCTCTCCTCAGAAGTGAAGCTGAACAGCGGCGACCACGCGGGTGCTGTTCGACAGAATGAAGGAGTGGCGGGCCGGGTGGAACGGCCCGACCCAGTCCGACGAGGACGGCCTGTTCGTTCGAATTGATCGATACCCCCCGTGTCATTCTGATGGAACACGTCGATGTCCGAGCGACGGCCGCGGCCGCAACCTGCCGAAAGCACTTGCAGCGTCCTTGTGGCACGAAAGCTGCTCAGGAAACACGCTGACTTTCGGCCGGTGACCCCGGGGGGGCCGGCCGAGTTCCCGCCGGGAGCTCGGAGGGCGTTCATCGAAACCGAAAGTCACATTTTACCATTCGCGGGCGCCCGATCCGATTGGGGAGCACGCACGACCGCCGCAAAGGAGAACGCCATGAGCAACGAGGAAGGGAAGCCGTTCCACTGGATGCACATCGTGCGAGTCCTGGACTCGATCGGGGTTCGGGTCATCGCGCCTTGGAGCCGGGATCGGGAGGCGCTAGTTGCGCGGGCGCCCCGCTCCTTCGAGTCCGCCATGGGCGTGCCCGACGATCTCACCGCGAGCCTGAAGCCCGACAGGCACCACGCCTGGCACGCGACGATCAGCGGCCCCGGCGGGTTCGCGGTGATGTTTCTCCTTCGGACGGCCCAGTTGAATGCGCAGGCCGATGAAGCGCGCCTATGGCACGGGAACTGCAAACCAACACTACGGACCACGAGATCGCGAGCTTCGATCGAAAGAGGAGGATGCAGCCATGAGGCTTTCTGACGGAAACATGCGCGGGAAGACAGTGATCGGTTCGGACGGGCTGGAGGTCGGCGAGGTCGCCGCGCTGTTCCTCGACAGCGAGGCCTGGCGCGTGGAGTCGCTCCAGGTCAAGCTGCACAAGGACATCGCCGACAGGCTCGGCGCGAACCGCGGGGTATTCCACGCCGGGGCGCTCGAGATCCCGGTCCGGATGGTGCAGTCCGTCGGCGACGCCGTCGTCCTGACGGCGGCGGTGGATGACCTGCGGCAAGTCCTGCCGCGCGAGGACGAACCCGAACCCGCCTAGCAGTTCAGGCCCGAAGTTCCAGGACCCCGCCGAAGTCGCGGACGAGCGCGTCGACGAGCGTCGGCGAGTCGGCGCGGGGCCCCCGGTCTCGCTCATTCGAATTGGAAGGAACCGTACGTCATTCTGATGGAACAAGGCAGCGCGCCGGAGCTGCCCGCGGGGCAACCACCCGAACTTGCTCGCGTCCCTTCATTGGCCCGAAGGCTGCAAAGGCGGACTTCGGGCTCCGGACAGGGAGGGATGGAAACCCATGGAGAACTGGCAGCTGACTCTGATCATCCTGGCGTCGGTATTCGTCGGGGCGTTGGTCCCCTTGCTCATCCGGATGGGCATCACGTTCCATCGAGCCGGCAAGGAGATCGCCGAGATCGGCGCGCAGATGAAGCGGACGATGGTCCATGTCGAGGTCATTTCCGAGCGGGTCGAGGTGCTGAGCAGCGGCTTCAAGGGCGGGGAGACGGACATCGCCGACCTTCTGAAAACCGTCGGACACATCGCCCAGGGCCTCGAGAAGAACATGAAGACCGTCAACATGCTGTCGGCGATCGTGACGACCATCGGGTCCGCCGTTGGCGCGTTCGTCAAGGCGCGTTTCCCGACAGAAGGAACCGACGATCCGTCGACACCAAAGGCCGTCGGGGTCCCCGGCAACGGGGCTCCGGTCTCTCCGCTCGCCGTATCGCGGGAGGTCGCCGACGACTGACTCCAGGGAAGGTATTTCCACAACTGAATGTTCGAAGGGAGAAAACAGAAGATGACCAAATCGAACGGAATGGATCTGGAAGAGATGAGCACCGAAATCGCGAAATCGCGAAAAGAGATCGCCGTCCTCACCGCCAGCTTGGCGAAGCTCAAAGGAGGGAAGAACGGCAAGTCCACTGTCGAGCTCGAGCAGTCGGGTTTCCGTCACGGGCTCGAGGTCGTAGGCGCCAAGGGCGGAGAGGTCGCCAATGGCCTTTCGGAAGAGATCAAGCGACATCCGTTGATCAGCGGCGTGACCGCCCTGGGCCTCGGGTTCGTGATCGCCATGTTGATCTTCAAGAGGAGCTCTTAGCCCCGGCGTTCGAGCGCAAAGAAGGAGGTTGCCCACATGTCCGGTCAGCGTCTGGTTCGATTGTGCCCTCCGCTCGCGGCATGCGTATTTGTGCTTCAGGCATACGGTTGTCAGGATCCCGGCGAAGCCGAAAACGACTCGTTCCGTTCGGCCCACCTGACCTTCGTGAACTACACGGCCCCTGCGGAGCTCCCGGTCCACGAGGCTCAGCCCGCAGAGGCGCGGGAAGCCCTAGGCGAGGCGCCGCAGGGGGCCTGCTCCCGGAAGGATCGAGAGGACTACGTCCATGATGCCAGTCAGGAATTCACGAACCAACTGAGAACCTGCAGCAGGGAAACGTGGGCGAACAACTCCAAGAACCTGGCGTGCCTCACTGCGAACCTGCCTTCACTCTCGAGAGGATGCGCCCAGTGCTTCGCGGACATGGCGAGCTGCGCGAAGGACAATTGCATGATGGCCTGCATGATGGACTCGAAGGGCTCGAGGTGTATCAGCTGCGCAAACGCCAACTGCCAGGCGTCTCTCGTCAAGTGCACCGGTGTGGCCCGCGCCGATCTGCCCTGAGGGGCGGCGCGCATTCGAGAAGCGCAGAAAGTGCAATCGACAAGGCAGATGGGACATCAAGGGATACTCGGCCTTCTTGCGGCGGCGCTCGCCTGGATGAGCATCGGCTGCGGCACCATCCTTCGCAACGCCGCGGAAGAGGTCACACCAGCCGTGATCGCCGGCGCGGTCGCGGGGATGACGGATCCGCAGACGCAGCGGCGCCTCGTGGACGCCGTCGACGAGGGCCAGATCGAGACGGTGAGCGCGCGCCTCAGCGCCGGCATGGTGGACGGGATGCTCGACACGTTGGAGGATCCAGCGCGCAAGGCGCGCCTCGAGGCGATCGTGAACGGCCTCGTCGAGAACGCCTCCGGCACCCTGGTGGACTCGATGTTCGAGCACGCGCTCGAAGACAAGGTCCAGGCGCGGATGCGGGCGGCCATGCGGGCCACCACGATTGACCTCATCAACGCGACCTTCGAGACCATCGGATCCAACATGGGGAGCGCCGAGGAGAGGACCCAGGCGATGGGCGCCGTGGCCCACGAGATCTCCAAACAGGTGACGCTCGGCTTCCAGGACGCCCTCGACGACACGCGCCGCGATCGCGCGAGCGGTGCGATGCCGAAAGCGGACGGGGCGCTTCTCATCGCGGCGGGAAACGCGTCCGCGACTGGCGGTCGCATCCTGTGGACCCTGGGGATCGGGTTGGCCGTCGTCGCTCTCATGACGATCATCACGCTGATCTGGGCTATCCGAAAGAACCGGTTGCGCAGGTCCGAGCTTGCGCAACGCGACGATGCGCTGCTCCTGCTCACGGAGGCGATCAAATCGACCGCGACGCGTCCCGGGGCCGACGAGCTCCACACGGCGCTCAAGACGTCGCTGCGCGATCGGAAGGGCGGCGAGTATTTCCTCAAAATGCTCGGCGAGCAGGGCCGTACCCTGCTCGGGATGCAGGACAAGGCGGGTTGATCGCTCCATCTCGGGCGCGATCTCGGACCCGCGCCGCGCCACCGTCCCGTTCGAAATGAGAAGACGATCACTTCATTTTGACCGAACACGTCTCCGTGCCGGACGAGTGGCGTCTCAACTCGTTGATATTGTTCGAATTGAATGGTGGCACAAAAGATGCTCCTAAAGCATCGCGGAAAAGGAAGTGAATCATGAAAACGAAACCTCCAGTTCTTCGACGCATGGTCCTCGCGGTCTTCGTGCCGGGCATCTTGGCAATCGCCTCCGCGCCGTTCGGTTGCGACACGACCCAGCAGTTGCTCTCGGACTCCGACGTCCCCGCGAGCCAGGGGACGGTCACCGTCGGTGCCGCGGACAATGGCAACACGGACGTCACCGTCCGCGTCAAGCACCTGGCTCCCCCGGCGAAGCTCGCCCCGGAAGCGAAGATTTATGTCGTGTGGATCCAGCCCAAGGACGGTGCGAAGCAGAACGTCGGCGCGCTGACGTTGAACGACGAGCTCGAAGGGAGCCTCGCCACGTTGACGCCGCACCGACGGTTCCTCCTGACCGTGACGCCGGAGCCGGGCGGGCGCGTCATCGCTCCCACCCACTCGCCCGTCTTCACGTCCTGGGTCGAACGCAAGTGAGCGAACGAACGAGAAGCGCGCACGCGCCGGAAGGAAGCACGATGAAACTCATGGCACGGATCCTGATGGTGTTCGTGGTGACGCTCGCGGCCGGAGCGGCGAGCGCCGAGGAGGAGTCGCAGGAGGGAGACGAGGGATCGAGCGACGGGTATAGGTTCGGCCTCCAGCTGACGATCGGGGAGGGGATGTACTTCATCGACCACGACGTCTACCGCTCGCCTTTTACCCTGGAGCTGGTGCCCTCGCTCGGATGGTCCTGGTTCAAGTTCGACTTCGGGCTCTCCACGACGCTGGAGAGCCTCGAGATCGCGGGGTCGGACGTGGGGCACTGGGACCTCACCTTCCGGCCGGGAGGCAGGCTGACGCCGCCCATGATCCCGCTCTACCTCAGGGTCGCGTTCCCCCTCAAGATCCAGCGGGACAACTTCGACTGGGGGCTGATGTTCGGCGCCGGTCTCGACATCCATATCATCGCGATCCTCGGGATCGTCTTCGAGATCGACACCGCCCTCACGCACGATCTCGAGTGGGGCGGCGACGGCGTTCCGCTCGAGTTTCGCGTAGGAATCAGCCTCCACTTCTGAGGCTTCCCCGGTGAACGCGATGAGCGCCCTGAAAGAGCCTCTCACCCACCCGACATTCCGCGTCGAGTACGATGGCCCGGCAGGTGGCGTCCTCGCTGTGAGCCTCGCGGGCACGCTGACGTTCGCCGACGGCGGGGCGCTGTGGGCCGAGCTGCGCTCGAAGCTCCCGGCGACGGCGCAAGAGGCGATTCGGTTCGACCTCTCCCGGATCGAGTCCATCGACGGCGGGGCGATGGCGCTCCTCGTCCAGGCCAAGTGGGATCTGCAGACGGCCGGGGTGCGCTGCGAGTTCTCGGGCTCGACGGGCGCCGTCCAGAAGATCCTCGCGCTGTACGAAGGCGACGCCAGCCCCACCCCGCGCTCGCCTGCGCCTCGCGTCGGCGTCTTGGGACGCGTGGGCGACAGGACCATCGCCGTTCTGCGGGAAGGGCAGCTCCTCTTCGCGTTCGTCGGCGGCATGCTCCTGGCCGTCGGCGGCGTCCTCAGGCGGCCCCGGACCGGGAACTGGCACGACATCGCGCCTATCATGGCGCGGACCGGCGCGGACGCGGTGCCGATCGTCATGCTCATCACCTTCCTCATAGGCTTCGTGATGGCCTTCCAGTCCGCGGTGCAGCTCAAGCAGCTCGGCGCGAACATCTACGTGGCCGATCTGGTCGCGCTCTCGATCACGCGCGAGCTCGGCCCTTTGATGACCGCCATCATCGTGTGCGGCCGTTCGGGGGCCGCGTTCGCCGCCGAGCTCGGCACGATGAGCGTATCCGAAGAGATCGACGCCCTGCGCACGATGGGGATCGGGGCGTTGCGGTTCCTGGTCTTCCCCCGGATCATCGCGCTCATCCTCGTCATGCCGGTGCTCACGCTGTTGGGCGATTTCGTCGGCATCCTGGGTGGGCTGGTCGTGGGCGTCGTGAACCTCGACCTCACGATCACGGGCTACGTCAACGAGACCATGCGGGCGCTGGTTCTCTGGGACGTCTTCCAGGGCGTGATCAAGGCCGGCGTGTTCGGCCTCGCCATCGGGCTCATCTCGTGCTTCCAGGGGCTCGCCACCACGGGCGGCGCCGAGGGCGTCGGGAGGCGGACCACCGCCTCCGTCGTGACGTCGCTGTTCTCGCTGATCGTGCTCGACGCGGCCTTCACCCTCACCTTCCACGAGCTCGGGCTATGAGCACGCCGTTCATCACCGTGAAGGACCTGACGATGGGCTGGGGAGACGTGATCCTCCTCGAGAACGTTTCGTTCGAGGTCGAGCGCGGCGAGATCTTCGCGATCCTCGGCGCGAGCGGGTGCGGCAAGTCGACTTTGCTCCGCTACCTGACCGGGCTCGACGAGCCCATGGCCGGGACGGTCCGGATCGATGGGGTGGGGGCGCCCACCCTCGAGGTCGGGCGACCGGCGTACGGCGTCATGTTCCAGTCCGGCGCGCTGTTCGGCTCGATGACGGTCGGCGAGAACCTGGCGCTCGCGCTCTCCGAGTGGACCCGCCTGCCCCGCGCCGCCGTGTCTGCCATCGTGCGCGCCAAGCTCAGGCTCGTGGGCCTCAAGGGCAGCGAGCAGAAGCAGCCGTCCGAGCTCTCGGGGGGCATGAAGAAGCGCGCGGCGATCGCCCGGGCCATGGCGCTCGAGCCGAGCCTGATCTTCCTCGACGAGCCCTCGTCGGGCCTCGACCCCGTGAGCGCGGTGGAGCTCGACGAGCTCATCCTCACGCTGAACGAAGGCCTCGGGCTCACCGTCGTGCTCGTGACCCACGAGCTCCCGAGCATCTTCAAGATCGCGAAGCGCTGCATCCTGCTCGACCGCGCGACCCGCAGCATCCTGGCCCGCGGGGACCCGCGCGAGCTCCGCGACGGGAGCGACGTCCCCGAGGTGCGTCAATTCTTCAACCGGGTCAGCCCCGGCCGGACCAAGGAGGCTGTGTGATGGCCGCTCCTACGAACCATTGGAAGCTCGGGCTCTTCGTGGTCGCCGGCCTGGCGATGGCGCTCTGCGCGGTGGCCCTGCTCGGCGCCCGCAGCATGCAGCGGGAGGTCGCGCTCTACGTGTCCTACTTCGACGAGTCGGTGCAGGGGCTCGAGGTGGGCTCGCCCATCAAGTTCCGCGGCGTGACCATCGGCACGGTCGGCAAGATCCGGGTGGCGCCGGATCACCGCCACGTCGAGGTCGAGAGCGAGATCGGCCTCGAGGAGCTGACCCGGCTCGGCCTCGACATCGGGGAGAAGCCGAGGCTGTTCGACGCACCCCGGAAGTTGGTGATGACCGCGGATCTGCGCCTGCAGCTCGCGTCTGCGGGCCTGACCGGGGTGAAGTTCCTCCAGCTCGATTTCTTCGACGCCCGCCACTACCCTCCGCCGAGGCTGCCGTTCAAGGTCCCGAAGAACTACATCCCCTCCGCCCCCTCGATGATGAAGAGCCTCGAGGACTCGATCCTCCTCATCGCGAACCGCCTGCCGGAGATCACCGACCAGGTCTCGTCGATAGCGGGCGAGATCGACGTCATCGTCCGCGACGTGAGCGACCGCCAGATCCCCGAGCGGATCGTCTCCACGCTCGACACGATGGACGGCCTGCTCGCGACGACGCAGAAGGTGATAGGCCAGGTGGACGCCAAGGGGCTCTCGCGCAACGGGAACCGGACCCTCAAGAGCGTGACCGGCGCCGCGGATCGCCTGGACGTGATCCTCGCCCGCATCAACCAGGACGACGGCCTGATCACCAGCGTCGAGCGCGCGAGCGACTCCGTGGGCGACACGCTGCGCGACGCGGACGGGCTCGGCGGCCAGCTCGTGGACACGCTGGAGTCGGTGCAGACGTCCGCGCGATCGATCCGCAAGCTCACCGAGGCCCTCGAGCAGGATCCCGAGATGCTGGTGAAGGGCCGCACCCCGGAGAAGAAACGATGAACACTCAATCCGCACGCACGCTCCTGCTCCTCACCATCTCGGCGTCGTTCCTGCCGAGCTGCGGCGCCCTTTCTGCGGCGAAGGCCCCGGGTGACGCGCGCTTCTTCAGCATGGAGCGAGCGCCCAGCCAAGCCGTCGCGGCCCCGGCGGAGGTCCCCGGCGGGACGGGCGACCCGCTCAAGCTGCGGCTCGGTCGGGTCACGGGGGCCCCCCACCTCGAGGAGCGGGTCGTCTACCGCGATTCGGCGCACGAGATCGGCTACTACCGGGAGGTCCGTTGGTCGGAGCCGCCGGAGCTGTTCCTGAAGCGGCAGCTCGCGCGCGTGCTTTTCGAGGATCGCGGGATCCGGCACGTGATGGGCGGGGCCGAAAGGACGCTCCTCGTGAAGCTCACGGCCCTCGACGAGATCCTCGCCCCGCAGCACCTGGCGCGCGCGCAGGTCGTCGTGAAGCTGCACGACGAGCACGTGGTGCTCTGGGAGAAGACGCTGACGGTGGACCGCCCGGTCGCCGTGAGGAGCGACGGCGACCTCGCGATCGCGACGATCGAAGCGCTCGGCGAGGCGATGCAGGCCATTGTCGATCGGATCGCCGACGGCGTGGTGCGCGAGCTCGAGGCGCGAAGATGAGCCGGCCCGCCGATGATTGGCGCGACGTCTTCCACCTCAACGTCTTCCTCGACTTGAGCCTCGTCGACGGGGTCGTCGAGCGGCGGGACCGCGTCTGGATCAAGCGCTTCCTCGCGACCCGCGACATGCAGCACCTGTACGCCCGCATGGAGGAGATCATCGCGGCCGGCCGCTGCGCTCCGGAAGAGCTCCATCGCCTCGTCGTCCGGGCGGCGGCCGAGCTGTCGCTGGCGGAGAAGCGACACACCGTCTTCGATCTGGCCCAGCTGGCCAAGTCCAAGGGATCGCTTCGCCCCGAGGACTACGAGAAAATCCTCGATCTCGCCCAGAAGATCGGCGTGCCGGACACCGAGGCGGACGCCATGCTCCACTCGGTCTATCGAATCAACGACACCTTCATCGCCATCATGGGTCTGCTCGCCTGCGGCACGATCATCTACCTGACGCGTTCCGTCATCATCCCGCTGGTGATCGCCATCTTCATCACGATGATCATCAACAGGATCGACGGCGCGATCGCGTCCGTTTTCAAGTTGCAACGCCTCCGCTGGTTCACCAAGCTGGGCGCGATGGTCATCATTCTCGGGGCCGTGTTCGGACTGGTGATGGCGGCGATCGTCTCCGGGACGGACATCGCGAGCCGCTTTCCCGAGTACGAGACCCGGATCAGCACGGCCCTCCGCGAATCGGTGACCGCTCAGAGCATGATCTCGTGGCTCGGCGACAAGGGCGTCCTCGCGCAGCTGCAGCAGCTCCCCTTCGGAAGCATGGCGCGCGGCCTCCTCTCCTCCATGGTCAATCTGCTGAGCAACTTCGTGCTGGTCGTCATCTTCACCGGGTTCCTCGTCCCCTCGTCCTCCGCCTTCAAAGGCGTCATGGCCGACATGAACAAGAAGATCGGAGCCTACATCAGCACCAAGAGCCTGGTCTGCCTGCTCACCGGTATTACGGTCTACGCCCTGTGCACGGCCTTCGGCGTCGACTTCGCGCTCTTCTGGGCGCTCCTCGCGTTCCTCCTGAACTTTATCCCGGTCGTCGGCGCGATCATCGCGTCGGTGCCGCCGATCCTGCTCTCCGTCGTCCAGCTCGACTCCTGGACCGCCATCGTCTTCTTCGCCCTCTGCATGCTCTTGTTGAACATACTGATCGGCCAGGTGCTCGAGCCCAAGCTCATGGGCAACCGGCTCGCGCTCAAGCCCATCGCCATCCTGCTCGGGCTGATCTTCTGGGGCCTCTTGCTGGGCATTCCCGGCATGTTCCTGTCCACGCCGCTCATGGTCCTTTTGCGGATCCTCTCTTCTCACTTCAACTTCAGCCGGAGCTTCGAACGCCTGCTCTCGACCGACACGAACTGAGCGAAGGTCGCATCATTCTGATGGAGCGATCCCGCGCTCCGGAGCCGGCGCCGGTGCAAGTCCGCGAACTTGCTCGCGACGGCAGCATGGCCCGGAAGCTGCAACCTCGAGTAAAGGCAGGAGGGATCATGTTGAATCAAGTTCTCATGTTCGGCGGGGCGGCGATGGCGCTCATCATCGTCGTGACGCTGATCGTCGCGTTCTTCTCGACGAGGCGGCGCAAGGTTCCTTCCGTCACGATTCCATTGGTCGCGAAGGCGATCGCCCGCCGCAGGGCTCGTCCCCCGTTGCCGCCGCCTGCCGCCCTGATCTCGCCTCGGGCCAAAGAGGATGCGCTGGTCCATATGGTGATCGACGCGCAGCACGACGTCCAGCCGCTGAAGCCGGGCGAGGCGCCCTACGAGCTCGACATCCTGCGCATCCGCGTGCCCAGCCCGGAGCACGACGGCGCGCTCGGCAAGAAGGACGCGATGAGCATCGTCCTCACGACACAGTATTTCGACATGATCAAGAAGATGGGGGCGTCGAATTCCACGTCGACGCCGTGATTGGAGAGGAGGGACCGATGAAGGTCCGCGTTCAGAAGATGGTGCAGTTCGGGGAGCTGGTCGCGGCCGCCTTCGACGAGGCCGCGGCGTGCAGCACGGATCCGCAAGAGGTGTCACGCCTCGCGACGATGGCGGTGATGCGCATGACGCGGCACGCTCGGGGTCGTCTTGCCCCGAGGCGGTAGGTAGTCGCCATGAAGCCCGACGATCGAGGCAAAGGGGGTTCCCCCGGCGACGCGGCGACGGCTCGGGAGGGGCAAGACCGGCACGAGTTCGCGGAGCAGTTCCGGGAGCTGATGGCGCGCCTCCAGCAGATCTTCTGGATCAAGAGCGCCGCGGACGACGCGGTGCTCTACGTCAGCCCCGCCTACGCGACGATCAGCGGCCGCACCTGCCAGAGCCTCTACGACGACTTCCGGAGCTTCCTGGACGCCGTCCACCCGCAGGACCGCGAGCGGGTGGCCCAGGCGATGGCCGGCCAGCGCGAGACCTCCGGATACGAGGAGGAGTACAGGATCGTGCGCCCCGACGGCGCGGTGCGCTGGATCCAGGCGCGGAGCTATCCGATCCGCGACGCGGAGGGCACGATCTCGCGCTTCGCTGGCATCGGCGAGGACATCACCGACAGGAAGGCGCTCGAGCAGGACCGGGCGAGGCTCGCGGCCATCGTGGAGTACTCGGAGGACGCCATCGTGAGCATGTCCGCGGACTGCGTCGTCATCGGCTGGAACCGCGGCGCGGAGCGGCTGTACGGCTACGCGGCCGAGGAGATCATCGGATGCCCGCTGTCCGTCCTGTTCCCTCCCGAGCGCTACGACGAGTACCTGCGGATCCTCGACAACGTCAGGCGGGGCGAGCCGGTGGCGTCCTGCGACACGGTGCGGCGTCGGAAGGACGGGACCGTCGTCAACGCGTCCGTGAACATCTTCCCTATCGAGGTCCGGGGCCAGGAGCTCGTGGGCGCCTCGAAGGTGAGCCGCGATCTCACCGCGATCAAGAAGCTGGAGGCGCAGCTCATCGAGGCGCAGAAGATGGAGGTGGTGGGCCAGCTCGCGGCCGGCACGGCGCACGACTTCAACAACTACCTGTCCATCATCCTGGGCCGCAGCGATCTGATCCTGATGGCGCTCGGCGCGGACGATCCCATGCGCGGGAACGCGGAGACCATCCGGCAGGCGGCGGAGAGCGCTGCCGGCCTGGCGCGTCAGCTCCTGATCTTCAGCCGAAGGGAGAAGTCGACGCCCGTCGTGCTCGACCTCAACGACGTGGTGAAGAACTTCGACCGGATGCTGCGGCAGCTCGTCGACAAGAGCGTGGAGATGACCGTCTCGCTCAACGCGGAGAACGGAAGCATCCGAGCCGCCCCCGGCCACCTCGGGCAGGTGCTGCTCAACCTGGTCGCCAACGCCCGCGACGCCATGCCCGGCGGTGGCGCGGTCGTCATCACGACGAGCGACGTCGTCCCGGATGAGGACTGGATACGCGCGCACGGGGGCGCGAGGCCCGGGAGCTACGTGCTGCTCACCGTCGCCGACACCGGGACCGGCCTCACCGACGAGGTCAGGACCCACCTGTTCGAGCCGTTCTTCACGACGAAGGCCAGCGGAAAAGGAACGGGGCTGGGGCTGGCGACGTGCGACACCATCGTCAAGCAGTGCGGCGGCCACATCGACGTGCTCACCGAGCCGGGCAAGGGCACCACGTTCAGGGTGTACTTCCCGGCGGTGCTCCAGGAGCGCTTTCCTCCTTCGAATTGATGGAAGCCCTGCTCGATTTTGATGGAAACCGCCGGGATGAGCCAGGGCGTGCTGCCGCTGTTCCTGCCCAAGACGCCCGTGCAGCAACCCAAGCGCAACGATGGCACGCCCAGGCGTCGTGCGGGTCCCGGACTCGGTCGGTGTTCGGGTTGAAACCGTTTGGCACGATAGCTGCTGCCAAGAATTTACGGGCACGCGCACCGTGCACGCGGCGACGGCGCACCCGCCCGGCAACGGCGGCTAGCCTCCGCCATCGAAAGGATGCACGCATGAGCTGGTACTACATCGCAATCCCGATCTTCGCACTGTGGTTCCTCCTCGGCGTCCGGATCGTCCGGCCGACGAACAGGGGGCTCGTGGAGCGTCTGGGCAAGTACCGCAGGTTCGCGGCGCCGGGCTTCCACTGGATCATCCCCGTCGTCGACAGGATGTACCGCGTGAACATCACCGAGGGGATGGTGAACGCGGAGTCCCAGGAGATCATCACCAACGACAACCTGAACGCCCGCGTGGACGCCCAGGTCTACTACAAGGTGAAGGACGACGAAGAGAGCGTGAAGAGCTGCATCTACCGCGTGCTGAACTACAAGTACCAGATCGTGAACCTCGCGCGGACCACGCTGCGCAACATCATCGGCACGATGACCCTCAAGTCCGCCAACAGCGAGCGCGGCAAGATCAACAGCGAGCTGCAGAAGATCCTGCGCGACGAGACCGCGCACTGGGGGATCGAGATCGTGCGGACCGAGCTCAAGGAGATCGATCCGCCCAAGGACGTGCAGGAGACGATGAACAAGGTGGTCAAGGCCGAGAACGAGAAGATCGCGGCGATCGACTTCGCCACGGCGACCGAGACGATTGCAGACGGCGCGCGGCGGGCGGAGATCAAGAAGGCCGAGGGGATCAAGCAGGCGAACATCCTCCGGGCCGAGGGCGAGGCGCAGGCGATCAAGCTCGTCAACGAGGCCGCGGATCGGTACTTCGTCGGCAACGCCCAGCTGCTCCGGAAGCTCGAGATGGTGGAGAAGTCGATCTCGGGCAACGCCAAGATCGTCATCCCGTCCGGCTCGGAGCTGATCAACGTCATCGGGGAGCTGGCCGGCGTTCAGCCGCTGCCGCTGCCCAAGAAAGTTCAATAGAGGAGAATTCCATGAGACACGCGCTCATCGCGGTAGGTGTTCTGCTGGTGTTCGCGACGGCTTGCTCGAGCGGGCCTGCGGCCGCGAAACGCGCCGAGCTGAACGGAATGCTGGCCCCGATCGGGACGAAGCCGGATGCGGCGAGCGCCGAGAGCGCGAGCCGGGAGCCGCCGTCCGCGGTTGCCGAGCAGACGACGGCGAAGCCTGCGGTCGAGACGGCCGATCGGCTGCCGGACGAGACGCAGGCACGGGCCGACAAGATGAAGCGGGAGCGCGACGCGCAGGACATGCTCGCCGAGAGCGCCGCCGTTCGGGTCGACTACGGCGGGATCGTCATCACGCTCTCCGGCGCCGCCCTCTTCGCACCGGCCGACGCAACGCTGCTCGTCTCGTCGCAACCCATGATGAAGAAGGTCGCGGGCGCGCTCCTCGTGACCAGGGAACGCGACATCGTCGTCGAGGGCCACACGGACTCGAACGGGACGGAGATCGGCAACATCGAGCTGTCGCGGCAGCGCGCCGAGGCGGTGCGCACGTACCTCATCGCGCAGGGCTATCCGGCCGCTCGGATCCGCGCCCAGGGCATCGGGCAGGATCGGCCTGTGGCCACGAACGCGAGCGCGAAGGGCCGTGAGAAGAACCGGCGGATGGAGATCATCGTCAACGTCAAGCGGGACGAAGCGCTCTGATGGGCTCGCAGAGCAAAGGGCGGGCCCCGTGATCACGCTCCGCAGATCCGCGGAGCGCCGCCACGTCCGGAGTTGGAATCAGGAGATCTGGAAGACCTTCGCGCCCGAGGACCAAGAGGACCAGCTCGCCGAGGGCTTCGGATCCTGCGCGGCGCTCGACGAGCTCCGCCTCCCGCCGAACGCGGGCGCGGCGCCCCTCCCCCTGCGGCACTCCGAGATCGTCACCTACGTGTTCGAAGGCGCGCTCGCACAGGAGGACTCGACCGGGCGATCGGGGGTCGTGCACGTCGACGAGTTCCAGAGCATGACCACCGGGCGCATCCGCCACAGCGAGCGGAACGCCTCCCAGACGAAATGGACGCGCGTCTTCCGGCTGTCGCTGCGACCCTCCGAGGCGGAGCTCGATTGCGGCCAGGAGCAGCGGCTCTTCCCTTTGGCGGAACGCCGGGGCGTGCTCCGAGTCGTCGCGTCGCCCGACGGGCGGAGGGGATCGCTGCGCGTCCACGCGGACGCCCTCGTCTACTCGGCCATCCTCGATGTCGGCCACCACCTGATCCACCCGCTCGATCCAGGGCGAGTCGCCTGGCTCCACGTCTTGCACGGCAAGGTCGCGCTCGACGGCCTCGTCCTCGTCACGGGGGACGGCGTCGGCGTGGCGGCCGAGCCCGCGATCTCCTGCACCGCGCAGGAGGACTCCGAGATCCTGCTCGTCGACATGGGCGGGCGATAGCAGTCCCCGCGTCGCATCCGGGTTGTGCTCGCCCAACCGGGCGCGTTGGGATATCTTCACCCTGCCCGGGAGAGGCCATGAACGAACGCCAGAAGAGACGCGAGGAGGCGCTGCAGCGCAAGGCGCAAGCCCGTGCGCGGAAGGCGCAGGCACGCGAACAGAAGCTCGAAGTGAGGCGCGATCGCGTGGAGGCGAAGCGCGAACAGCTCGAGGCGAAGCGCGAACAGCTCGAGGCCATTCCCACCATCCACGCAGGAGCGCTCGAACCGGAGCCCGTGTTCGGCGGCGAAGCCTACGTGATCGACCTCGGGGCAAAAGACGCCCCCGCGGTGGTGCTCGTGCACGGCGTGGGAGACAACGCGGCGCGGGACTGGGACGGCCTCATCCCTGCCCTCCTCGGCAGCCACCGCGTGATCGCCTTCGACCTGCCCGGCTTCGGCAGGTCCACCAAGGCCAACGAGGCGTACAAGCCCGACTCCTACGTCAAGTTCATCAAGCACGTCGTCGACGCGCGGCTCGGGCGCCCGTTCGACCTCGTCGGGCACTCCATGGGAGGCGCCGTCGCCATCGGCTACGCGGGCACGAACCCCCGCGATGTCGAGCGCCTGATCATCGCCGACGCCGCCGGCATCCTCCACCGCCACGCGTTCGGCGAGTACGTGATGCGGCTCGGCATCCGCGGCGTCCCCGGCTGGGACGCGGTGACCTCCGACTCCCGAGGGTCGGCCCTCGGCAACGCCCTGAGCGGCATCGTGGAGGCCTTCGCGCACAAGGTGATTCGGCCCTACTTCCGGGTGGAGCCCGATCCGTCCACGCTCTTCGAGCTCGAGGCCGCGCGGCGGAGGATCCTCGGGGGCGATCCGCTCAAGATCTCGGGCCTCTTCCTCGTCTCCAAGAACTTCGGGCCGGCGATCGCCTCGGTCCGGGTGCCGCCGCTCCTCGTCTGGGGCGGAGAGGATCGGATCGCGCCGCTGCGGACCGGCGTCGTGCTCCGCTCCATGCTCCCCGGCTCACGGCTCGAGGTGCTCGAGGGGTGCGGCCACGTGCCCATGAAGGATCGCGCCGAGCGCTTCAACGAGCTGGTGGCCGAGTGGCTCGCCGCGCCGCCGCGCGCGCTGGAGCTCCGAACCAAGGGCGGGCCGGCGCGGGGCCCCGTGGAGCATCTGCGCCAAGTGCAGGGCCGGACCCTCGGCGGCGAGTACGAGCGCGTGGTGATCGACGGGTGCGAGGGGATCACCCTGCGCGGCGTGCGCGCCGGGCGGATCGAGATCACCCGATCCGGGGTGCTCCTCGAGGAGTGCGAGATCGCGGGCGCCGAAACCGGCCTTTTGATCGACACCTCCCGCGTGAAGGTGACCGGGGGATCGATCTCGGGAGAGGTCGCCATCCGGAGCAGCGGGCAGAGCGACCTCGACCTCGCCGGGACCGACATCGAAGGCCGGGAGGCCGCGGTGCGCAGCGCGACCGAGAGCCAGGTGCTCTTCTCCGTCTGCCCGGTGCGCAGCCCGCGCAGCGCGGGGTTCCTCCACGGCGTGTACCGGGCGAGCGCGGCCGAGGATATCTGAAGGTCGGAACCATCGCCGTGGACCCACGCGGTCACCGTCGCGGGCGCGAGAGGCTCGTCTTCTACGGATTCGCGGTGATGCAGTCGGCCTCGAACAAGGCGTTCAGGAAGAACCGTGTTCCCTGCGTGTCGGGGTGCTCGCTGATAGGCGTCGCCGTGGAGTACTTGTGCCCGCCGAGATAGCTGATCTTGCCGGGACAATCCTCGGGCGGGCCGAGCGGTCCCCCACCCTCGCCTTTCTCTATGATGACATCGACGTCGCACTCTCCATCCAAGTATCCCGTCATCCAGACGTCGCGGGTCCCTATGGGCGAACCCGATTCGGTCAGCATGACCACGCCTTCATCGAAATAGGAGTCCCCTTCCGGGAGGGAATACGACGGCTCGGAGCCGCCCACCGTCTGGAAGACGCCATCCATCTGAGAGAACGGCAGGTAGGGGTGCACGAGGTCCACCTCGTCGGGCTGCTCGTCCATGATGTACCCGTTGGGCGTCAGGAAATGCCCGTTGACGGCGTTCTCCACGGCGTTGACCGACTGGCACTCGGCGAAGAAATGGACGGGATAGTGGAGGTACTCGCGGATCTCGGCGATCGCCTCCTCGTCCCTGTCGGCCACGTCCCAGTGCATGGTCATCAGCTCGCAGAAGATCGGCTCCCCGCTCTCGTCGAAGAGAGCGCCGTCCTTGTCGTCGGCATCGGTCGGTCCTCGCACCTCCGCGACGGAGAGGACGTCCGGATACCCGGCGTACACGGCGGTGGGGTCCTTGGCGTCCGGCCAGACCTGATCCAGGGAATCCGGAACTCCCGCGGCGTTCATGTAGTCGAAGGAGATGTCCTCCTGGCCGTTGGCGAGAATGCCGATCCGCGGCGTCTGTCGAAGGGTGCGCGCGACCGGGCCGACGAACGACGCGGTCACCTGGTGCACGGTGGTGACGTGGCTCTCCTGCCAGGCATCGACGACGATCAACGCGGCGGCTGCATCCTCGGCCGCGACGGCGAACGGCCCGCCCCGGTACCCGTGCTCCGTGACCGCGTCGCTCGTGGCCACGTCCACCGCGCTGGCGACGAAGTCGTCATCGCCGAGGGCCTTCGGCGTCTTGATGAGCCAGTACACGTTGATGTCGTTCTTCAGCAGCTGATACACCAGCCCGTAGGCCTGCAGCATGCCGACGTCCTGGTAGTCGATGTCCATCGGGATGATCAGCGAATCCTGCTCGAAGAGAGTATCGACGGACCACCCGTCGGAATCGGAATCGGAATCCGAATCCGAGTCCGCGTCGGTGTCGGCGTCCGTGTCGATGTCGGTGTCCGTGTCGGTGTCGGTGTCGCCCTGCCCGACGTCGTTCACGGGCTCGTCGGTTCCGCAGGCCGCCAAGCCGGCGGCGAGGACGAGCACACACAACGAGACCCAAATGCAGTTTTTCTTGGACATCGGTCTTCTCCTTGGGCCGCTCGGCGCGCGCTGCGAGCTCTTTCGGTCTAGGGCATTCACCCAATTATACTGCGCGGATCCATCTCAGGTCAGAAGACCGTGACGTCGTCCACCATCCACCAGTCGATGAACGCCGTCGCACTGCCGTAGGCGCGGAACCGGAGCTGCACGGTCGAGGTGACGCACGAGGCATCGAGCGGGACCGCGAACGTCGTCCAGGGGAACGAAGCATCCTTGTTCGTGCCGTCGACGTGCGAGCTCAGGCTGACCCATCCCGAGCCGCCGTTGCACTCCGCACTGAGGTAGTCGTCACCCCACTCACCGGGGTACTTGTAGTCATCGAGAAGCGCGGCGTAGCCGAGCGTGACGGTGGTGCAGCTCGCGAGGCTGAACGAGGGGGACGTCAGCGCATAGGAGTAATTCTGCGTCAACGGATCCCAATAGAAACCCGCGGCTTCCGAATACCACATCCAGTTGGTCGAGCCGGGCGTCCAGCTCTCGAGGTCCGAGGTGAAGGTCCACGTCGACGGGAAGGTGCACGCGGCCGAGCCGACGCAGGTTCCGTCCGTCTGGCACGTGTCGTCGTGGGTCTCCGCGTCGCCGTCGTCGCAGGTCGTGGAGGTCCGCCAGGCCCAGCTGCCGCCGGCGTTGGTGCAGTGATAGGTCGTGCCGCCGCAGGCCATGATCTGGCACAGGTCGTGGGTCGTCTCGTCGCAGGCGGTGCCCGTGCCTCCGCCGCACGCACCGTTCGCCAGGTTGGGGCCGCACCCCGAGCACGCCCTGCTCGTGGTCAGGAGGTTCGACCCGCAGGTGTCCGCACAGGTGCCGGGCGCGGTGCCGCAGCCCGACCCGCCGGAGCACGTCACGGTGCAGCACTCGTTGCCGCCGCCCACGGCGCAGGTG
The DNA here is from genome assembly GCA_023229365.1 of Pseudomonadota bacterium. Lineage (NCBI taxonomy): Bacteria > Pseudomonadati > Pseudomonadota > Pseudomonadota bacterium. The sequence continues at coordinate 20,717 of JALNZK010000082.1, forward strand.
TCCGCCGCCGAGGAGCACGAGCAGGTGCTGCACACGTCGCCGGTGCCGCTGCAGGTGCGCGTGCAGCTGCCCGGATAGTCGTAGAACACGCTCGACAGGCAGTAGTCCCCCGGGCAGGTCGTGGTGCCGCAGACCGTGGAGGAGGGCTTCGGCGTCTCGGTGCAGGCGCTCGTGCCGTTGCACGACTTGATCATGCAGTCCGTGTCCGTGCAGGTGATCGGTGTGCCCTGGCAGACACTGGCGCCGCAGACGTCGCTGTAGGTGCAGGCGTTCCCGTCGTCGCAGTTCGCGCTCGTCCGCCACTGCCAGGACCCGCCGATGTACGTGCAATGGTACGTCTGGCTCCCGCAGCTCACGGACTGGCACTCGTCGTGGGTCGTCGCGTCGCAGGTGTACGTGCCGCCCCCGCCGCAGGTGCCCGTGGCCCCGGCGTCCCCGCACCCGCTGCAGGTCGAGCCCAGCGTGATCGTGTTCGCGCCGCAGGACTCTGCGCCGCCGCAGGAACCGGCCACCGTGGAGCACCCCGACGCCGGGGTGCAGACCTCGTCGCAGCAGCCCCCGGCGGTGCACGTGGTCTCGGCCGGAGTGCACGAGCAGCTGCCGCAGTCGCCGAACCCGTCGCAGTACGTCGTGCACGCGGCGCCGTAGTTCTGCCAGGTCAGCCCGTCACAGGCGTCCGCCGGGCAGGCCGTCGTGCCGCAGGTCGTCGTGTCGGGAAGCGGCGTGTCGGTGCAGGTGCTGGTGCCGTTGCAGACCGAGGTCAGGCAGGCCGTCGACGTACAGCTGACCGAGGTGCCGTTGCAGCTGCCGCCGGAACAGACGTCGTTGTAGGAGCACGCGTTGCCGTCGTTGCAGGGCACGGTCGCGCGCCACGCCCAGGTGCCCCCGGCGTTGGTGCAGTAATAGGTCACACCGCCACAGGCCGTGGTCTGACACATGGTGTGGCTCGCGGCGGTGCAGCTCTGTACCGTCCCGCCGCTGCAGAGCCCCGCCGCATTTGCCGGGCCGCAGCCCGCGCACGACTGGCCGACGATGAGTTGGCTCGCCGAGCAGCTGTCGGCGCACGCGTCGGCGGTCGTGAGGCAGCCGCCCGTGCCCGAGTCGCATGACGCCGCGCAGCATTCGTTCCCGCCCCCCACACCACAGGTCGACTCCACCGCGGAGCACGAGCAGCTGTTGCACACGTCGCCCGTGCCGCTGCAGGTGCGGGAGCAGGTCCCAGGGTAATTGTAGAAGTTGGTGGATACGCAATAGTCCCCGGGGCAGGACGTGGCGCCGCATAGCGTGTCTGAAGGTTTCGGCGTCTCGGTGCACGCGCTCGTGCCATTGCACGCTCTGGTCATGCAGGCCGAGGATGCACAGGTGAGATCCGTGCCCTGGCAGATTCCGCCCGTGCAGGCGTCGTTGTAGGTACATGGATCGACATCGTCGCAGACAGGATCCGCCGTCCAGCCCCAGCCGTTCACCGGGTCTTCCATGCAGAAGTACTGCGTCCCGCCGCAGCTCCGCTCCTCGCACTCCGAGTTCGCGAGATCGTCGCAGATGTACGAGCCGCCGGCGACGCACGAGCCCGTGGCGCCCGCCGCCCCGCAGCCCTCGCAGCTCTGGTTCACCTCGAGCAGGTTCTCCGTGCAGGTGTCCCCGCCCGCCCCGCACAACCCGGGCGTGGTCAGGCACCCGAGCGTCTCGCTGCACGACGCCTCGCAGCACACGTTGCCGCTCCCCACGCCGCAGGTCGTCGGTGACGCGGCGCACGAGCAGGTGCCGCACACATCGTCGATACCGCTGCAGAAACGCGTGCAGCTGCCCGGATAGTCGTCGAAGACGAGGCTGTCGCAGGTATCCGGATCGCAGATCGTGGATCCGCACGGCGTGGATGAGGACTTCGGCGTTTCGGTGCACGTATTGGTGCCGTTGCACACCGAGCTCGTGCAGGCAGTCGACGTGCAGGTAATCGTCGTCCCGTTGCAGTTGCCGCCGAAGCAGGCGTCATTGTACGTGCACGCGTTGCTGTCGTTGCAGGACACCGCCGTGCGCCACTCCCAGGTGCCCCCGACGTTGGTGCAGTAGTACGTCGTGCCGTCACAGGACATGGACTGACACATGTTGTGGCTCGCGGCGCTGCAGGTGTTCACCGTGCCGCCGCTGCACATCCCCGCCGCGTTGGCAGGGCCGCAGCCCGCGCAGAACTCGCCGACGGTGAGCTGGTTCGCCGTGCAGGTCTCCGGGCAGGTGTCGTTCGTCGTCAGGCAGCCGCCCGTGGCCTCGTTGCAGGACGACTCGCAACATTCGTTGCCCGCGCCCACCCCGCAGGTCGTCGTCGACGCGGAGCACGAGCAGGAGTTGCACACGTCGCCCGTGCCGCTGCAGGTGCGCGTGCAGGTCCCGGGGTAGTTGTAGTACACGCTCGAGAGGCAGTAGTCCCCCGGGCAGGCCGCGGTGCCGCAAGTCGTGGATGCGTCCTTCGGCGTCTGTGTGCACAGGCTCGTGCCGTTGCACGCCTTGGTCATGCAGGCCGTGCTCGTGCAGTCGACGGCCGTGCCCCCGCACACCCCGCCCGTGCAGACGTCGTTGTAGGTGCACTGGTCCGCGTCGTCGCACGCCGCGCTCTCGCTCCACTCCCACGCGCCGCCCGCGTTCGTGCAGAGGTAGTCGACGCCGCCGCACGTGCGCTGCTCGCACGCGTTCGAGGAGTCGCAGCCGTAGGACGTCCCCGCGCCGCACGTACCGTCGGCCAGGTTGACGCCGCATCCGTTGCAGGGGCGCGCGAGGGTGAGCGTCCCCGCGGTGCAGGTGTCGGCACAAGCTCCGGCCGAGGTGATGCAGCCCGTGCCGTCGACGCACGACGCCACGCAGCACTCGTTGGCGCCGCCCACGGCGCAGGCCGTCCCGTCTGTCGGCGTGCAGCTGCACGCGCCGCACCCGCCGGCCCCGTCGCAGCTGTTCGCGCAGCTCTCCGGGTTGTGCCAGTAGGTGCCCCCGTCGCAATAGTACTCGAGGCACGCCGTCGTGCCGCAGGTCGTCTCGCCCCCGTACTGATCGCAGGCGCCGTAGCCGTCGCAGGAGCCCGTCGTGCCGCAGCTCTCC
>JALNZK010000083.1:0-1471 GCA_023229365.1 Pseudomonadota bacterium
GGCGAGGAAGCGGGCGCGGGAGCCGAGCTCCGGATCGGCCGCGCTCAGCGCCGCGATCGCGTCGAAGCCCGCCCGCGCGTCCTCGATCCGATCCTCGACGAGCGCGCGCGCCGCCTCGCCGTCGAGCGCCGTCGCGAAGTACGGCTCGAGCTCCGCGACGTCGATCAGCTCCGGGGCCGGCGGCGCGGGGGCCGGAGCCTCCGTCGGCGCCTTGGCCGCTTCGTGCCGGGCGCTCCACGGGCCGCAACCCGCCGCCGCGAGCGCGACGACGAAGATGAAAAGGAAAATCTCACTCGTTCGAACGGGCATCCGCACCACGGTACCAGCCGCCGGCGGCACCGGCCACTTTTCTGTCCGTGCGACCCCGGCCTTGACACCGGCGGCAAAGTGTCTTTATCTTCGCGGAACTGTTTGAGTATTTCGAGTGCTCACGGTCTTTGCAAGGGCGCTTCGTCACAAACGGCGCGAAAGGAGCGACGGATGTTCAAGAAATTCGCAATCGGCCTCGCGGCGGCGGCGCTCGCGATCCTCGCGGCGGGCCCGGCGCACGCCGGCGACGGCTTCGTGGGCGTCGGCGCGCACTTCACGTGGGACAACTACAAGCAGCCGATCATGTCCACGAGCGGCGTGGACGCGGGCGACACCTCGACGCTCCTGTCGTCGACCTCGTACGGCAGCCCGAACTTCGGCGGCGCCCTCCACTGGGGCATCACCCGCAAGTTCATCCTGACCGCGACGCTCGACTTCGGCTTCTTCTCGCACCGGGTGTTCCCGTTCCCCGGCGTGAACGGCGACAACGTCCGCGCGAGCACGACGAACTTCTGGCAGGTCGGCGCGATGATCGGCGCCAAGTACCTGTTCCGCGATCCGGAGCCCGGCAAGGTGAGCCTCTACCTGAGCGGCGCGGTCGGCGCGTACTTCGCCGGCGCCTCGGTGAAGGGCGGCTCGAGCAAGTACCGCAACGCGCTGAAGAGCGACTTCTACGATCCGGAGTCCTGCGACATCGCGGCGAGCTGCACGGACGAAGCGGATCCGGTGAAGCTCGAGGGAGACGATCTCGACGACGCGTGGAAGGATTGGGCCGACGATTCCGACGAGTGGGAGACGTCGGTCGCGCAGGACAAGGCCGTGGATCGCGAGCTCGAGATGATAGGCGATCTCGCGTCGCCGTTCGTGTTCCAGATCGCGATAGGCGCCGAGTTCTTCGCCACGGACGTGTTCAGCATCGGCGCGGACATCCTCGGCCTCCGGTTCGCGTTCGCCAAGTCCGACGTGGGCGAGGCGAAGGATCTCGACTACAGCGCTACCGGCGCCGCGTGGAGCGGCGAGCAGCGGTACATCAATTTCTACATCTACTCGGCGCTCAACATGAGCTTCAACCTCACGGGCGGCGGGCAGGTCTCCAAGGAGCCCGAGGCCAAGCCGGGAGAGGGAGATCCGGGTTGGGGTGCGCCCGCCGGCGGAGGCGAAG
>JALNZK010000083.1:1481-23797 GCA_023229365.1 Pseudomonadota bacterium
GGCAGGGCAGGGCGACGGATGGGGCGGCGGATGGGGCGGCACGAACTGGTCGACCGGTCCCACCACCCCGGCGCCGGCGCCCGCGCCCGCGCCCGCGCCGACCCCGGCACCCGCCCCGGAGCCGGCCGCTCCGCCGCCTCCCCCGCCGCCGCCGCCTCCTCCTCCTCCGGGCTATTGACAGGGCTCTCGCGGCCCGCCCGCCGGGCGACGCGGACCACGTGATCCCTCTCCGGATGTTCAGGTATCGACCGACGGAAAACCGCGTATAATCCATCCCTCCCGTTACGGTACGAAAGTGAAAAGATGACAACCGACAACAACGGCAACTCGAGGGTGATGCACGATCTCTCGCGCCTCGCCTACCTCCAGGGAGTGCTGATACACCGGCGCGTGCTCATCGTCGGGGACGATCCCGCGCTCGCCGAGTTCGTCCTCAAGTCGCACGCGCGTCATGTCACGACCGTCTGTTCCGAGGCGCCGGCGATCGACTGGCCCGGCGATCCCGCCGAGGCGGGAGAGCTCGTCGTCTCCGACCTCCAGAACCTCGAGCTGCGCGACGGCGCGTTCGACCTCGCGATCGCCCTGGACCTCTCGGTGGCGAGGGAGCCCGCCGCGCTCGTCAACGAGCTGCGCCGCGTCGCGGGGACGCGCGGCTTCGTCGTGGTCGGGGTTCCGAACCCGACCTGCGAGCGCCGCATCGGCCCGGAGCCGGGCGAGGCGAAGCTGGACTACTACCAGCTCTACGATCTCCTGTCCGACGCGTTCCGCAGCGTGCAGATGATCGGCCAGGCGCCGTTCGTCGGGTACGCGATCTCCGATCTCTCCGCGTCCGACGAGCGGGGCGTCGGCTTCGACGCGGGCCTGCTCGAGGACGGCGCCGAGGAGATCGAGTGGTTCATGGCCGTGTGCGGCGATCGGGCGCTCAACCTCGACGCGTACTCGGTCGTGCAGCTCCCCATGAGCTCCCTCGCGCTGGGCGGCGCGAGCGCGGCGGAGCTCGAGGCGGCCTGCGCGGAGCGGGATCGGCTGCTCGGCGAGGCCCGGGCGCTCGAGGACGATCTGCAGCGATCGCGCCTCGAGCTCGGCACCCGCGGCGTGCGCATCGAGACGCTCCAGAAGGATCTCGAGGCCGAGCGCCGCGAGGCCGAGGCCGCGCGCGAGCGGGCGGTCAAGATCGCGAAGCAGTTCGACGACGACCGCAAGGCCGCCCAGGCGAAGCGGATCGAAGAGGAGATGTCCAAGCGCGGCGCCGAGATGGAGCTCCAGGCCAAGGCGCGCGAGGTGGCGGTCGAGCTGCGCAAGGCCGAGGCCCGTGCCGACTCGGCCGAGGCCTCGCGGGACGAGCTCGTCGAGCGGATCCGGGGCGACGCGGCCGAGCTCGAACGGCTCCGAGAGCGCATGTCCGAGCTGGAGGAGAGGGCCAAGGCCCAGGCGGGCGCCGAGCGGGGGCGCGCGGAGGAGCTCGAGCGGCTCAGGCGCGAGCTCCAGGCCGCGAAGGCCGACACCACGGCGACCGCGGCGGCGAAGGAGCGCCTCGGGCGGCTCGAGCGCGACGCCGCGAACGACCGGGAGATCTTCGAGCGCGACGTGGCGGCCCTCGAGGCGCGCGTCGTCGAGCTGAGCCGCCAGCTCTCGGCCGCGAACGAGGAGCTCGCGCGCCGCGAGGCGATGATCCGCGACCTCGTCGTGGACGTCGAGCGGCTGGCGGAGAGCGAGGCGCGGGCCGACGAGATCCGGGAGCGCGATCTCCGCCTCGCGCAGCTCGAGGGCGAGCTCCAGGCCGCGGTGTGGCGCGCCGAGGAGCTCGAGGCGCGCGGGGGCGAGGGGGTGCGGGCGCTCGGGGAGCAGCTCGCGGTGCTCGAGGACGCGCTGGCCGCCGCGCGCGGGACGGTCTCGGGGCAGCACCGCGCCCGCGTCGAGGCCGAGCTCGCGCTCGCCACCGCCGCCCGCGAGGCCGAGCGGCGAGAGGCCGAGATCCACGAGCTGTCCGAGAACGAGCGGGATCTGGAGGAGAAGCTCGCGGCCGCGGTCGGCGCGATCTCGGGGCAGCACCGCGCCCGCGTCGAGGCCGAGCTCGCGCTCGCCACCGCTGCCCGCGAGGCCGAGCGGCTCGAGGTCGAGCTCAACGAGCAGATCGTCGCGATCCGCGAGCTCGAGGAGCGGTTCGCCGCGGTCTCGGGCGCCCAGTCCGGGCACCGCCGCGCCCGCCTCGAGGCCGAGCTCGCGCTCGCCACCGCCGCCCGGGACGCCGAGCAGCGCGCCGCGGAGCTCGACGAGCAGATCGCCGCGGTCCGCGACATCGAGGAGAGTCTCGCGGCGGCCACCGGCGCCCTGTCCGGGCACCGCCGCGCCCGCCTCGAGGCCGAGCTCGCCGCGGCGACCTTCTCGCGGGAGAAGGAGCGCCTCGAGGTCGAGCTCTCCGAGACGACGGCCAGGGAGCTCGCGGCGTCCTCGGCGCTCGACGCAGAAAGGACGCGATCCGCCGCGTCGGAGAAGGCGCTCATCGAAGCGCGCGGGCGGATCCGGAACCTCGAGGAGGATCTGGAGCGGTCGGTGAAGCGCGCCGAGTCGCTGGACGGCATCGACGCCAACGCCGCGGCGCTCCAGGCGGACCTGGACTCGGAGCGCCGCCTATCGGTGGAGCTCGAGCAGACCCTGGCGGCCGCGCGTCGCAACACCGAGCGGCTCGAGGCGGACCTGGACCGGGAGCGGGAGCGGGCGACGCTCCTCGCGGCCGATCTCGGCGCGGCGACGGAGCGCTGCGCGGCGCTCGCCGCCGATGTGGAGCGGGGGGCCGATGCCCGCGCCCGGATGGAGGGCGATCTGAGCGCCCTGCGGCTCGAGGCCGCCGAGGCGAAGGCCGGCGCCGAGGCGCTTCGGGCCCGGGTCGGGGAGCTGGAAGGGCTCGCCGCTCGGGCGGAAGAGGCGCGCGCGGCGGCGGCGGTCGCGGACGGGCGCCTCGGCGAGACGCAGAGCTCGCTCGATCACATGCGCGCCGAGCTGGGCCGCGCGAACTGGCGCGTCGGGGAGCTCTCGGCGGAGGTCGAGCGGACGCGGGAGGCGCTCGAGCGCGAGCGGCGCATCACTTCGGAGACGCGCGTCGAGCTCGAGGCCGCCGAGCGGGAGATGGATCAGCTGCGCCGGAGGCAGGCGGCGCTCGAGAGCGACGAGGACAAGACGCGCGATCGCGCCGAGGCGCTCCTCCGCGAGGCGGAGGACGCGCGGCGGATGGCGGACGACGAGATGGAGCGCACCCGGGCGGCCGGCGCGGACGCCGCGCGGTTGGCCGGAGAGGTCGAGCGGTTGGGGAAGAGCCTCGCGGTGGCGTCGCGTCGCGCGGACGAGAAGCAGGCCGAGGCCGACGTCACCGGGCGCGCGCTCGCGGCGCTGCGGCTCGAGGTCGAGGCGCTGACCGAGCAGCGCGCGCAGCTCAAGGAGCAGATCCGGTCCGAGCAGGTCCGCTCCGGCTCGCTGCGGGCGGACGTGGATCAGCTCCATGAGGCGGAGCGAAGGCTCGACGAGCTCCTGCGCGAGAGGGAGGCGCACGCCGCGGCGACGGCCCAGCTGGCCGGCGAGCTCGAGAGCACGCGGAGCTCGCTCGACGTGCGGCAGAACCAGCTCCAGGACTACGCCGCGGAGCTCGGGGAGAGCCGGCGCGAGCACGAGCAGGCCGAGCGGCGGTGCGAGGAGCTGACCGCCGAGCGGGAGCGGATCCTCGCGGAGCTCGCCGCGGCGCGGGACGAGGCCCAACGGGCGCGTGCGTTCGCCGGGGACGGGGCGGAGCTCGCGCAGGTCAAGCTCACCGCGGCGAGGCAGGCCGAGCGCATCCGCGAGCTCTCCGAGGAGGCGGCCTCCAGGGAGCCGCTGCTCGAGTCGCTCACGGCCCAGCTCGAGGAGCGGGAGAAGCGCGCGGCGGCCGTCGAGCGGAAGATCAAGCAGCTCGAGGCGCAGATCCGGGAGCACGAGAGCGACGCCGTCGCCTGGAACACGGAGATCAAGTTCCGCAACGCGCGCGTCTCGCAGCTCGAGGAGGAGGTCGGGAAGCTGCGCGCCCAGGCCGCGGAGCCGTCGTCCCGGGGATCGGTCGAGCGCCAGGTCTCGCGAGCGCCCTTGCCGCTGGAGACCGCGAAGGAACTCGACCAGCTCAAGGCGCAGCTGCACGAGCTCAACGACGCGATCGGCGACAAGGACGCGGAGCTGCTCATGCTGCACGCGCGGTCGGACGGCAACCGCAGGTGCCTCGTCCGGGCCCGGCAGGCGCTGCAGAACATGCTGAGCAGCGGGCAGGTCCAGAGCGCGCTCGCGCTCCAGCTGCACGACATCATCGCCGCGATGGAACGCGATGGGGGCTGAGCTTCGGCGAATGAAAATGGGGAACCTCCGGCCGAAAACGCGTTAATATGCACTTATCAGACCGTGTCCCCGAACAGGGAAACCGGGAGGAGATGAAAAATGGGATCCAAGACGTTTTTGCAGATCGCTCTCGCCGGCTTGGTCGCCTCGCTGCTCGGCCTCGCGGCCGGCTGCGAAACTGGAGGCGACGACTACAACGCGTCCGACAGTGACGCCGACAGCGACTCGGACAGCGACTCCGACAGCGACTCCGACAGCGACTCCGACAGCGACTCCGACGGCGACTCCGACGGCGACTCCGACGGCGACACCGACACCGGCCCGATCATCCCGGACTGCTCGGACTGCCCGGCGATCGGCAACGACCTCGACGCGATGCTCTGCGCCATCGATCTGTGCGACAGCTCGACGGTGCTCGGCAACGACTACACCTCCCCGACCGGCTCGACGATCTCCGGCACCTACGCCGCGGTTGCGCACTTCGGGAGCACGGGGAACAACCTCGCCCCGATCCAGTTCGGCTCGTACGGCCTCATGGCGAGCGGGCCGGCCGAGGGGACGAACCATTCGGTCGACGTCGGCGGCTCGTCGATATCCGATCCGTTCTCGAGTGACGGTTACGATGTCTACAACGTGTTCGAATGGGAGCTGCAGCTCAAGGCGCCCGCCGGCGCGAACGGCTTCCAGATCGCCTACGTGTTCTTCTCGGAAGAGTACGATGACTACGTCGGCACCTCGTTCAACGACAAGTTCTACATCTTCCTCGAGGCGGGCAGCACGAACGGCGGCGCGAAGACGGTCATCAACTACACCGACTGCCGCGATCCGGCCACGTACACGGACTTCACCGACGGGTGCGACACTCCGAGCGGCTACTGCTGCTACGTCGCGATCAACACCTCGCTGAGCGAGTGCTGCTGGTACGGCGGCTGCCCGGACGGCACCTGGACCACGGACATCGCCGGCACGGGCTACAGCTGCGCGAACGGCATGCTCACGGACAGCGACGCCAAGGGCTCGTCGACGGGCTGGCTGAAGACCGAGTGGGCGATCGAGCCGGGCGAGGAGTTCACGCTCACGTTCCACATCCACGACACGTCGGACGGCGTCTTCGACTCCGAGGTGATCCTCGATCAGTTCCTCTTCCTCGGCGAGGTCGATCCGGGCACCACGCCTATCGAGTAGCCTAGCGCCGCCGGAAGCGGCGGACGGCGACGAGCGCGACGAGCGCGAGCGCCGCACAGCCCAACGCAAGCCAGACCGCCATCGTGTAGCGCCGCAGGAGCTCGAGGAGCGCTTCCCAGTTCTCGCCCACCGCGAACCCCGCGCCTATCAGGAGGCCGTTCCACAGGAGCGCCGAGACCGCCCCGAAGGCGAGGACGCGGCCGAGCGGCAGCCGCGCCGCGCCCGCCGCGACGAAGATGAGCGCCCGGACGCCGGGCAGGAACCGGTTGACGGCCAGGTACGCGGCGCCGTGGCGCTCGAAGCGCGCGACGATCGGGGCGAGCCGCTCGCGCAGCCGCCGCCGCCGCGGCGTGAGCTCCTCGAGGGGGCGCGACACGAGCCGCCGCCCGATCGCGAAGTCGATCGCCGCGCCCGCGAGCGACCCGAAGGTGACCGCGGCGAGGACCGTCGCGACGCGCCAGCGCGCCGTGGCGGCGAGGAACGCGCCGAACAGCGTCACCGTGTCGCCCGGGAACGGCGGGAAGACGTACTCGACCAGCGAGGCCGCGGCCAGCGCCGCGGCGCCGAGGGCGCTCTCTCCCTGCGACAGGCGCGCGAGGATCCCTGAGATGATCTCTTCCATCGGCGGCGAGTATACATCGTCGCCCCCGCCTTCCGTGATAGAGTGATCGGGGACGAACCCAACCGGGAGTGGTCTCATGCGCGCTCGACTCGGCTTCCCCCGTACCCTCGCCCTCGGGGCCGCGGCCCTCTCCGTCGCGGCGTTCGCCCACGCCGGCCCCGCGCGGCACGCGTCGATCCACGAAGAGGAGCTGCGCCGCGCAGGCTTCCTCGCCGAGCCAGAGGAGACGCCCCGCCCCGCGCCGGCCCCGCTCGAGTCCAAGTCGATGCCCCCGCTCGTCAAGATGGTCTACGGCTACTACCCGTACTGGACCTCGGACGCCGCCGTCGACGAGCTCGACACCTCGCTCCTCTCCCACATCGCGTGGTTCGCCATCGAGATGAGCTCGGACGGCACGGCCGCGAACGCCCACGGCTGGCCGGGCTCGTGGACCGATCTCGTCACAACCGCGCACGACGCCGGCGTCCGCGTGGACGTCGCGTTCACCCTCTTCTCGAGCTCCGGGATCGAGGCGCTCGTGAACAGCACGGCCAACCGCGCGACGGCGATCGGCACCATCGTCGCCGCCATCGAGGGCGGCGGCGCGGACGGCGCGGCGATCGACTTCGAGGGCGTCCCGTCGTCGGCCGCGGCGGGCTTCGCGACGTTCCTCGCCGAGCTCGACGACGCCCTCCTCGACGCCGGGCTGACCGACGCGCAGATCTCGGTCGCCGGCCCGGCCGTGGACTGGAGCGGGTCGTTCGATCTCGCCGGGATCCTCTCCTCGATCGACGTGTATTTCATCATGGGGTACGACTACTTCTGGAGCGGATCGAGCAACGCCGGGCCGACCGGCATCCTCAAGACCGACGACTTCTGGCGCGATCTGACCGGCTGGTCCGAGCTGCGCTCCATGGCGGAGTACGGCAGGCAGATCACCGAGGCCGAGCGCGCGAAGATCGTGATGGCCGTGCCGTACTACGGGCGGCAGTGGACGACGACGTCGACCGGCCTCGGCGCCGCGGCGACCGGCAACGACGGCTCCGTCACGTACGAGGCGGCGATGAGCGCGATCGAGGACGACGGCGTCGAGCTCCTGTGGGACGACGGCGCGCTCACCGCCTGGTACGCGTTCGAGGACGTCGACGGCTTCCACGAGGTGTACTTCGACGACGTCGAGGCGATCGCGTGGAAGTACCGCTTCGTGAACGAGCAGGGGCTCGGCGGCATCGGCATCTGGGCGCTCGGCTACGACGGGACGCGGCCCGAGCTCTGGGACGAGATCGACGCCGCCTTCACGGCCCCGTTCACGCCGCACCCGGGCGACAAGGACGCGCCGTTCGCGGTCACCGACTTCCCGTTCGAGGACGCGCGGGACAGCGCGGATCTGGGCGCCGGCGGCATGTACTTCAACTTCTACTCGTGCTCGCCGGATCTCGACGAGTGGGGACGCGAGTTCGTGTACCGGGTGGAGATCTGCCACGAAGGCTCCATAACCGCGACGGTCGGCGGCGACACGGGCGGCGTGGACAACGACGTGCAGATCCTGAGCGCGCCGAGCGAGGAGGCGTGCCTCGCCCGCGGCAACCTCGAGGCGACGACAGCGGTGACCCCCGGGACCTACTGGGTCGTGGTCGACACGTACGTGGCCGACGCGGTGCTCCAGAGCGGGCCGTTCACGCTCTCGATCTCCGCGGACGGGATCTTGAGCCCGCAGTGTCCGGACGGGGAGGTCTGCCAGGGCGGGGAGTGCGCGGCGCCGCCGGAGCCCGACGCCGGGACGGACGGCGGGGAACCGGATGGCGGCGCGGACACGGATGCGGACTCCGACGCCGGCGGCCCCGAGTGCACGCCGTGGTTCGAGGAGGGCTCGGGCTGCGGGTGCGCGCAGGCCGGGCGCGGCGCGCGCCCCGGTTCCATCCTCTCGGCGCTGTTCTAGGACCAGCGGGTGACGGCGATCGCGCCCTCGAGACAGTCTCCGACGCGCGCCTGATCCGGAGCCGTCGCCCCGGCCGCGCGCTCGCGATCCTCCGCCTCCTTCCGCCGGCGGCGCACCTCGTCCATCGGCAGGAGCTCGCCGAGCAGGCGATCCAGGTAGAGGACGCCGTCGAGGTGATCGAGCTCGTGCTGCCACAGGATCGCGTTGTACCCCTCGGCCTCGACGGTCGTCTTCGCGCCGTCCGCGGCGTCGTACTCGAGGCGCAGCCAGCGGTTCCGCCGAACGAGGCCGCCGACGTCCGGGACGCTCAGGCACCCCTCGTACCCCTCCAGCGTCTCGTCCGACCGCTCCGCGATCAAGGGATTGCGGACGAAGAGGGCACGCGGCGCGTCGGTCTTGTAGTCGAGGAGGAGCGTCGCGACGCGCAGGCCGAGCCCGACCTGCGGCCCCGCGATGCCGACCCCGCCCGTGTCGCGCATCGTCCTTTCCATGCGCGCGGCCACGGCCTCGAGATCGAGGCCCTCGGGAACGGCTCTCGCCCGGGTGCGCAGGATCAAGGTGTCGTCGCAGCCGCGCACCACGACGTCGAAGTCCGTTCGAACGGCGTCCAGGACGCGCTTCTCCGCGTCGGTCCAGCCGAAGGCGACGCCCGCGGCGGGGACGATAGGCTCGGCCGGCGCGCCGGGTTGCGGGCACGGCGCGGCGGGCTGGGCGTGCAGCTGTGCGGCGCACGACGCCGCGAGCGGGCCGGCAGACGCGACGGTCAGGAAATCCCGCCTGTTCATCGAGCTCATGGAGCATTCATAGCGCGGCGCGGCGGGATCGCAAAGGGGTCTTCAGGCGGCGAGGTCGACGAACGGGCGGATGCGCGACAGCGCGCGGTGGTGGATCTGGGAGATCCGCGCCTCGGACACGCCGAGGAGCTTCCCGATCTCGCGGACCTGCATGCCCTTGAAGTAGTGGAGATGCACCACGAGCCTGTCGCGCTCGGGCAGATCGTCCAACGCCTCGTGCAGGCGGCCCTGGACCCGCTTGCGCACGAGCACCTCGTACGGATCCGCATCGAGCTCCGTGCTCTCGAGCGCCGCCTCCGACCCCTGCGACAGGTCGTCGAAGCGAATCACCGCGACGGGCCGTGGCGGCCCGCTCTCCGGCTCGGGGCGGTCCTTGAGCCGCGCGCGCCGCGGGAGCCAGTCGTTGGCGCGCAGCTCGTCATAGATGGCGCCGCGGATGCGCATGCGCACGTAGCAGGCGAACGACGCGCCGCCGCCGCCCCGATTGCGGATGACCGAATCGATGAGACCGTACGTTCCGGCGCTCACCAGATCGTCCGCGACGACGCTCGCCGGCGCGCGCAGGGCCATGCGCCGCGCGAGACGCTGCACGAGGGGCAGGTGCTGTCGAACGAGCTGCTCGTCGATAGGAGGACGCATCTTGTTCTTCTCGATCCTCGCCGCCACCGTGGCCATGTCGCTTCCCTTCGCGCCCCCTCGACCCGCTCGTCCCCTAGCGAAGAGCGTGCCGAACACCGAAACACAACGGTTCCGAGCACTTGCCGGAGGAATGAACCCCAGCAATGGGTATAATATGACACAACAATGGGTGAATGCAAACCAGTCCGTTCTCGAAACGTCGGTCCAAAACAGCTATTTAAGTTTGAAATGACATATTTGGATACATGAGTTAATGGATACCCACTGTGTTTGAAATGACCCCAAACAGAGGTTCCGCCAACCTCGTTTACGGGCCGATTTCAGCCTCGGCACTAAAAAATTCTCCAATTATTTGACCTGGATTCGGCGGAACGGCATCATCCGACTCGACACGCGGGGAAAACCTATGAGAAGTACCCAATGTCACTATAATTAGGTAAAATTTAGATGTAATTATCTTGACATTTGTAGCTATTTTTTAGGAGCATGACTTACAACACAACAGACTGAACAGCATCCGTGCACCGGGCGGCGAGACGATGGAACACAAGAAGGACAACTCGAATCCGGCCGGGAAGCCGACCGTGGTCGGCGCGGGTGAAGCAGCTTCGAAAACCGTCACAACGGAGGAGCCGCGCAGCGCGCGCGGCATCGTCGCGATCGACGAACCGGACGACGGCGTGCCCGAGCCGGAGCACCCGGTGCGGAACAAGCTCCGCGAGTACCGAATCGAAAACATGATGTCCAAGGCGGAGCTCGCGCGCAAGGCGGGGCTCTCCGTCCTCACGGTCGCCCGGATCGAGAAGGGCTACGACTGCCGCATGGACACGAAGCGCAAACTGCTCAAGGCGCTCGGCCTCAAGCTGGCCGACAGGCGCAAGGTCTTCGAGGACGAGTAAATGGCGTTCGAAGGCAAGAATCTCGTCGGGGTCGACATCGGCACGTCGTCCGTGAAGGTCGTCCAGGTGCGCGAATCCGGGAAGGGCGTGCAGCTGCTCAAGTACGGGGCCGAGCCGCTGCCCCCGCAGTCGCTGGTCGACGGCCACGTCATGAACTCCGGCGCGGTCGTCGACGCGTTGCGCAAGCTCTTCAAGGATCTCCGGATCGGCCAGAAGGAGGTCGCGCTCTCCATCGCGGGCAACTCGGTCATCATCAAGAAGCTCAACCTCCCGCTCATGAAGCGGGAGGAGCTCGAGGAGCAGATCCAGTGGGAGGCCGAGCAGCACATCCCCTACGACATCTCCGAGGTGGAGATCGACTACAACGTGCTCGGCCAGAACGCCGACGCCGGCCAGATGGACGTGCTGCTCGTCGCGGCCAAGAAGGAACAGATCCAGGACATCCTCGAGGTCGCGAAGGAGGCGAAGCTCCGGCCGCTCGTCGTCGACATCGCGGCGTTCGTGCTGCAGAACACCTACGAGCTGAACTACGGCTTCAACCCGGGTGAGACGATCGCGCTCATCAACGTCGGCGCCGAGGTGACGACGGTCAACATCGTGCACGGCAACATGCCCCAGTTCACGCGCGATATCAGCAACGGCGGCAACTCGATCACCGAGGAGATCCAGAAGCAGCTGCAGGTGAGCTTCGACGAGGCCGAGGCGTACAAGGCCGGCGGCGAGCTCCACTCGCACGAGGTGGTCCCGCAGGAGGTCAACGGGATCATCACCGGCGTCGTCGACGCGCTCGCGGGCGAGATCCAGCGATCGCTCGACTTCTACATGGCGACGACGAACCGCGGCGAGGTCGAGCGCATCTTCGTCACGGGCGGCACGGCGAAGATCCCGTACCTCCGCGTCGCGATCGAAAGGCGCTCCCGGATGCCGGTCGAGCTGATGGACCCGTTCCGGCGCGTGCACTTCGACGACCGCCAGTTCCGCCCCGAAGCGCTGCGATCCCAGGCGCCCCAGGCGACGATCGGCCTCGGGCTCGCGCTCCGGAAGCAGAAGGAGCGGATCTAGATGATCAAGATCAACCTCATGCCGGTGAAGCACGACCGGCGCCGAGAGGCCGGTCGGAACCAGCTCCTCTTCGGGCTCCTGGCGATCGTGATCGAAATCATCGTCGCCGTGCTCCTGTACATCGGGGCGAGCGCCCAGCTGTCCGAGCAGAAGAACGCGAACAAGTCGGTGCAGACACAGGTGGATCGCATCGAGAAGCAGGTGGCGGACCACCCGAAGATCCTCGCGGACATCCAGGAGTTCGAGAAGCGGCAGGAGGCGATTGACAACCTCGAGGCCGCGCGGACCGGTCCGTCGTACCTGATGCTCGAGCTGTCCTCGATTCTCAGCAAGAACGGGCGGCCGAACGTCGATCACGACAAGTACCAGCAGATGATCCAGGCGAACCCCACCCTCGCGTTCGACGAGAGCTGGGACTTCCGGCGGCTCTGGTTCGACAACTTCGCCGAGAAGGACAAGATCGTGAAGATATCGGGGCAGGGCGTGACCCACGAGGACGTCGCGGAGCTGCTCCGGAGGCTCCAGCTCTCGAGCTTCTTCGTCTCGAGCCAGCTCGTGTCGACGAACCTCGCCGCGCCGAAGCTCGCGTCGAAGGACATCACCATCACCAAGGAAACGGATCCGGTCATCCACTTCGTGCTGCAGGCCAAGATCCGGTACAAGTGAGGGGACGATGAGCGCGCTCGAGACACTCACGAAAACTCCTCTTCCGAAGAAGATCTTCTTCCTCGCGCTCCTGATGCTGCTCCTCGGCGCGGGCTTCTGGTTCTCGTTCTACAGCCCGGTCACCGAAGAGTACGCAGCCGCGAAGTCGAAGCACGACGAGCTCGTGCGGAAGCTCGACACCGCGCAGAAGCGCAAGCACACCTACGACCAGGATCGGCTGCGGCGCGACGAGATGCAGAAGTCGTCGACGAAGCAGTTCCAGGCGCTCCCGCCCGAGACCGAGATGTCGTCGTTCCTCGCCAGCCTGAACGCGCAGGCGGACGTCGTCGGCCTCGAGATCCTCTCGGTCAAGCCGCTGCAGGAAGAGGCCGCGGAGTACTACGCGCGCATCCCGGTGCAGCTCGAGCTCGAGGGCACGTTCCACCAGCTCGCGAAGTTCTTCTTCCTCATCGGGAGCCTCGATCGAATCATCAACGTGGAGAACATCAACTTGCGCGTGGTCGCGCTCGATCAGACCAACGCGGTGCTGCGCGCCGGCGTCCTCGCGACCACCTTCCGCTCGGTCCATCCCGGCGACGCGAAGGGGAAGGCCGCGGGCGGCAAGGCGAAGAAGCCCGCCAAGGGCAAGAGCAAGCCAAAGGACGAGGAGATATGATCCGACGCTTTCTCGCAGCGGCGCTTCCGGCCTTCCTCGCGCTCGGCGCGGGCGCGACCGCGTGCTCCGAGGACGGGGAGAGCGCCCAGAAGTACCGCACGCCCAACCGCGACAAGGTGCGCCCCGGGATGTCGTCCATCGAGGCGAAGGAGCGCATCAAGGGGCAGGGCGCCGGGCTCGTCGAGAAGGGCCCCGCGGGCGAGGACAAGTCCGATCTCGTGCTGCCCAAGCTCTCCGAGACGGACTTCATAGAGGGGTCCAAGCACCGTGATCCGTTCCGGCCGTTCATGGAGGTGATCGTCCACCAGGACAGCGGGGAGCAGAAGGTCCAGCGGGAGATCAAGCTCAAGGAGTACGACGTCGCCGATCTCAAGCTGATCGCGATCGTCACGAACATCGGCGACGAGCGCGCCATGGTCGTCACGCCGAGCAACGAAGGGTTCGTCCTGCGGCGCGGCGACTACGTCGGCAAGCCGGAGTACGTCGACACCGGTTCGGGCGACAAGATCCAGGTCAACTGGCGGGTCGCGCGGATCCACGGCTCGGGCAAGGACGAGGAGCGCGGCATCTACCTGGTTCGAGACGATCCGCTCACCGAGACCCCCGAGGACGTAACCCGCTTCTTCCCCCTGCATCCGCGGCAGTAGCCCCTCCCCCAAAAAAAAGTTGCTCGAAAACTTGCCACACACATCTGTGCCAATGTAGGATAAGTATGTAAGGTGTCTACCCGGCCTCACATATAGGCCAATGTGAGAAGAGGTGGACAAGAGGAGAAGACAATGAAACGGTCCACGGGCAGCCAGGGCAATTGGACGCGAGCCGCGATGAGCCTGCTCCTCGTCGTGCTCGCCACAAGCGCGGTGACTGCGGACACGGGCGCGGGCGCCAACCAGATTCGTGCGGTCAAGATCCATCAGGAGGGCGGCCAGACCGTCGTCACGGTGGTCGGATCCGCGAAGCCGACGTTCACGGCGTTCAAGCTCTCGTCACCGCAGCGGCTGGTGGTCGATCTCGCCAACAGCCGCGTCAAGGGAGTGCCGTCGGTGCAGGCCGCGGGCACGCCCCTGGTGGACGCCGTGGCCGTCTCGGAGTTCTCGAGCGGCGGCTTGCCCATCAGCCGCGTCATGGTCGGGTTCAAGTCCGAGGCCGCCTACCGGGTGAAGATCTTGGGGAACAACCTCGTGATCTCGCTGCGCGGCGGGCCGCAGGCGGACGAGCCGGTCATCGCCGGTGCGGACCCGGCGGCGCTCGACGCGGCGCGCGCCGAGGCCGACGCCGCGAAGAGAGAGTGGGGCGCGGCCAAGGCGGAGGCCGACGATGCGAAGCGGCGCGTCGCGGCGATGCAGGCCGAGGCCGAAGCGGCGCGGTCGCAGCTCGACGCGGCCAAGGCGGAGCTCGGCCTCCTGAAGGCCAAGGGCGAGGCCGAGGCCGGTTCGGCCAAGCAGGCGACCCTCGAGGCGAAGGCCGCCCAGGCCCAGCTCGACGCGGCCAAGGCGGAGCTCGCCCGGCTGAAGGCGACCGGGACGAGCGCGCTCGAGAAGGCCGAACGGCGCGCCGAACAGCAGATCGCCGCGCTGCGGTCCGACATCGCCGAGGCCGAGGCGAAGATCGCGAAGGATCGCAAGGTGCGGGAGTCGCTCGAGAGCCACATCGCGTCTCTAGAGGATCAGAAAGACAAGGCGAGGATCGCGGCCGAGCGCGCGGAGCAGGCGCGGGCGGTGGCGACGAAGGCGCAGACCGAGGCGAAGGCCGATCTCTCGGCGCACGAGGCCGCCGCGCGAGCCGCCAAGGCGGAGGCCGCCGCGGCGGTGGCCGCGCAGCGCGAGACGCAGATCGCCTTCCAGCGAGCCGCCGCGACGGAGCGCGCGGAGCTCGAGGCCCAGCTCGCCCGGCGCGAGCGGGAGACCGTGGAGGCCAAGCGGCGCGTCGCGGATCTCGAAGCCGCGAAGAGCAAGCTGGACAAGGTGCTGAGCTCGGCCCAGGGGACCTCGCGGACCGCCGAGGTCGAGGCGGCGCGGGCGCTCGCCGAGCAGCGGCGCGCCGAGCAACGGCTCACGGAGGAGGTGGCGCGCGCCGATGCGCGGCGCGCGAAGGCCGAGAAGGACGCGTCGATCGCCGCGGCGAAGGCGGCGGCGGCGATCGCGCAGAAGGAAACCGCCGAGCGCGAGATGCAGGCCGCGCGCGAGCGGGCGATCTTCGAGGCGGAAGGCGCGAGGGTCGCCGCCTTCCAGGCGGTGGCGGACGCCGAGGCGCGGGTCCGCCGTGCCGAGGCGGCGCGCGGCGCGGCCGAGGCGAACGGCGCGGAGATCTCGAAAAGGCTCGCCGCCGCCGAGCAGACTCTGGCGAAATCCAAGACGAAGGCCGCGGCCGCCGAGATCGCGTTGGAAGGATCCAAGGCCACCATCGCGGAGCAGGAGAAGAAGATCGCGGCGCTCGTCGAGGCGAGCCGATCGCTCGAGGCGCAGGCGGCGACAAAGGAGGAGGTCGCCAGAAAGACGATCGCCACCCAGGAGAAGCGGATCGCGGAGCTCGAGGGCACCGCGAGCGCGCTGACCAAGCAGAGCGCGAGCGCCGAGGCCAAGTCCAGGGCCGCCGAGCAGGCCGCCAAGGCCGCCGAGCAGGCCGCCAGGGCCGCCGAGCAGGCCGCCAAGATCGCCGCCGCCAGCGCCGAGGCCAAGGCCAGGGCCGCCGAGCAGGCCGCGCGGGTCGCAACCGCGGCGGCGACGTCTCGAGTCAGGGCCGCCGAGGACGCGGCGAAGGCCGCGACGACGACCGCGTCGGCAAGGGCAAAGGCCGCCGAAGAGGTCGCGAGGAAGATGGCCGCCAACGCCGAGGCCAAGGCCGCGGCCGCCAAGGAGGCTGCGCGGATCGCCGCCTCCAACGCCGAGGCCAGGGCCGAGGCCGCCGAGCAGGCCGCGCGGATCGCCGCCTCCAACGCCGAGGCCAGGGCCAAGGCCGCCGACGAGGCCGCGCGGATCGCCGCCGCCAACGTCAAGGCCAAGGCCGAGGCTGAGGCCGCCGAGAAGGCCGCGCGGATCGCCGTCGCCAGTGCCGAGGCCAGGGCCGAGGCCGCCGAGGAGGCCGCGCGGATCGCCGCCGCCGACGCCGAGGCCAGGGCGGCGAAGGCGGCCGACGATGCGGCGACGCTCGCGACCGCGAAGATCGAGGAGCCCGTGCCGGGCAAGAAGGGCCGGCTGACGCAGGAGGAGCAGAGGCTCGCACGGCTCGCCGAGATGCACGGCAAGAAGGCGCAGCCGCAGAAGCAGACGCACGCGGCGGACGACACCCTGCCCCCGGAGATCACGGACATCCGGTTCGTGGACGAAGACGGCGTCCAGAAGGTCGTCATCGAGACCAACGGCGAGGTGGCCTACGACAAATCCGTGGACGCGGGGCGCAAGTCCTCTCTCGTGCTGCGCAACGCGGCGCTGCCGGCGATTCTCGAGCGCACGCTCGACGCGGGCGACTTCGGCGGATCGGTCCGCACCGTGAGCTCGTACGAGGAGAACGGCGCGGTGCGCATCGACGTGGAGCTCGACGGCGCGGCGCGGTCCAGCGTGACCAGGACCGGCAACGCCATCGAGTGGGCGTTCGCCAAGCCCGCGCGGGCTTCGGGATCCGCGGCGCCGACGCCGCTCAGCAACACGACCAGGACGGTGAGCCGCGAGGATGCGGCGACGTACGCCTACCCGCTCGAGCGCACGGCCGCGTACGGCGTCACGCTGCCCAACAAGGCCGCCGACAAGAAGAAGCGCTTCACGGGCCGCCACATCGACCTGGACTTCAAGGACGCCGACATCCACAACATCCTGCGGCTCCTGTCCGACGTCGGCCAGGTGAACATCGTGACCGCCGACGACGTCGGCGGCTCCGTCACCATCCGGATGCGCGACGTGCCGTGGGATCAGGCGCTCGACGTCATCCTCCAGGCGAAGCACCTCGGCATGGTGCGCGACGGCAACCTGATCCGCGTGGCGCCGCTCGCGACCCTCGAGAAGGAGCGCGAGATGGAGATCGCGCGCCGACGCCAGAACAAGGAGCTCGAGCCGATCGAGACGCGGCTCATCCCGATCTCGTACGCGTCGGCCGAGGAGATCATGCCCCGCGCGACGGACATGCTGAGCGAGCGCGGCAGGATGTCCGTCGACGCCCGGACCAACGTGATCATCGCCCGCGACACCGCCGGGAGCCTGGATCAGATCGAGGCGCTCGTGCGCAACCTCGACACCCAGACCCCGCAGGTGCTCATCGAGGGCCGCATCGTGGAGGCGTCGAGCACCTACGCGCGGGAGATCGGCATCCAGTGGGGCGGCGACTTCGCGGCCTCGTCCGCGACCGGCAACCCGACCGGCCTCGCGTTCCCGAGCACGGTCGGCGTGGCCGGCGGCGCGACCGACAACCAGGCGCCGACGATGGGCCTCAGCCCCGTGAGCGGCGCGCGGCCGAACCCGAACTTCGCGGTCAACCTGCCGGCCGCGGCGGGCACCGGATCCGGCGGCGCGATCGGCGTCACGCTCGGCTCGATCGCGAACAACGCGAACCTGAACCTGCGCCTCTCCGCGATGGAGGAGGAGGGGACGCTGCGCATCCTGTCGTCGCCCAAGATCCTGACGCTGGACAACCGGCAGGCGCACATCGAGCAGGGCACCCTGATCCCGTACAGCCGCGTGTCGGCGCAGGGCATCCAGACCGCGTTCAAGGAGGCGAAGCTCAACCTGACGGTCACGCCGCACGTCACGGCCGACGGGTCGGTGCTGCTGAAGCTGATGATGACGCGCGACGAGCCGGACTTCAACAACAAGGGCGCGCGGGGCGATCCCACGATCCTGAAGCGCGAGGCCGAGACCGAGCTGCTCGTGAGCGACGGCCACACGGCGGTCATCGGCGGCATCTTCACGCGGAACAGCGGCACGAGCTACAAGAAGGTGCCGTTCTTCGGCGACATCCCGATCCTCGGCTGGCTCTTCAAGAACCGGTCCGACTCCGACAGGCGCTCCGAGATGCTGATCTTCATCACGCCGCGGATCGTCAACCGCGCCGAGAGCATCGGAAATTAGGCGAGGTGACCTTTGAACGCTAAGATGGGATACACTGATGGTGTACCGGCTCCCTCGGGAGCGGAACCCGGGAGGTGTGCGATGACGCGCGCGGTGTCGATCGGCCTGGCGCTCGCCTTGGGACTCGCGGCGGCGCTCGGCGGCTGCCGTGACAACGAGGAGAGCTTCTACATCGAGCACCTGAAGGCGCTCCCGGATCCGCCCGACTGCAAGGTGTCGACGGGCGATGCGGTCATCCCGGAGATCACCGTGGACCTCGCGCTCGCCGGCGACTTCGACTTCTACGCGTGGTTCCAGGTGACGAACGCCCTCATGGAGCGGGAGGACTACGACAACCTCAAGGCCGAGTCCAACGGGATCTTCGTCGACGGGGCGGAGTCGGTCGTCACGATCGGCGGGCAGGCGAGCGGCAGCGAGTACCGCGAGGTGAACATCTACATCGAGCCGGAGTCGACGGCCGTCATACCCGGCATCACGATCTCGTCGCAGCTCTTCCAGGATCTCGCCGCGTCGATGGGCTGCCCGCCGGTGTGGGAGACCGGCGCCGTGGTGCACGCGGACATCGCCGCGGACGGGGTGCTCGACAACCTGCCCGAGTCCCAGTCGCTCGGCACGGGGTACGGCGACATCCGCTTCGTCGGGCACACGCAGGGCGGGACCGAGGTCGAGACGAACCGCTTCAGCTTCGCCGTCTCCCTGTGCTGCAACTGCTACGTCGATTGGGGTGAGGTCGTCGATCCGTGCACGGCGTTCTGCGAGGACATCACCGAGTACACGAGCTGCGCCCCCGGCGTGAACTCCGGGAGCAACCCGTTCCCCGGCCACAACGTGACGCACGACCCCTCGGCCGAGTGGGACGACACGAACACCGCGGACGCCGGCACCGACTGCGATCTCGACTGCTAGCCCCGGCGGACAAACCTCCCGCAGACGGTCCCACACCTGCTATAGTCGGCGCGAACCACGAGAGAGCGAGGAGGGTGCCCTCATGTATCTGCGCGCAATTCCACTGACGATGATCGGGCTCGCGGCCGTCGTGCTGCTGGCCACCGGCTGCCAGAAGTACAAGGACCAGATCGCGAGCCAGAAGGACGAGATCGAGAAGCTCCGCCTGGACGTCGCCGGCCTGAACGGCGACAAGACCGGGCTCGAGGACTCGATCGCCGGCCTGAGCTCCGACAAGAAGGCGCTCGAGGAGAAGCTCCAGGAGCTCGAGGCGCGGATCGCGAGCCTGATGGGCTACGTGGGCGAGCTCGAGGGCAACCTGGAGAAGCTCGGCGGCGACAAGGCCGCGATGTCGCAGAAGTACCAGGAGACGCTCGCCGAGCAGCAGCGGCTGATCGACGAGATGAAGAAGAAGCAGGCCCAGGCCCAGCAGCGCCTCGACACGCTCAAGGGGCTGCTCGGCAAGTTCAAGTCGCTCATCGCCGGCGGCAAGCTGAACGTGCGCATCCGCGACGGCAAGCTGATGCTCGAGCTGCCGAGCGCGGTGCTGTTCGAGTCCGGCAAGTACGAGGTGAGCGAGAACGGCCTGACCACCCTCGGGGAGGTGGCGAAGGTGCTGTCCCAGATCAAGGACCGCGAGTTCCAGGTGGCGGGCCACACGGACGACGTGCCGGTCACGACCAAGTCGCTCGTGGACAACTGGAACCTGTCGGCGCTGCGCGCGGTCGCCGTGGTGCGCGCCCTGCAGGAGATGGGCGTCTCGCCGAAGAACCTCTCGGCCTCGGGCTACTCCGAGTACAGCCCGATGGTGAAGAACGACTCCAAGGATCACCAGGCCCAGAACCGGCGCATCGAGATCATCCTCATGCCCAACCTGAACGAGCTGCCCGACCTCACCGAGCTCGAAAAAGAGATCAAGTAGGCGCGGCCAGCCCGCGCCCCACTACCCTATCGCCTTCACGTGCGGGTAGGCGAGGATCTTCTCGTCGGTCGTCACGAGCGGGGCGCCGAGGCGGCGCGCGAGCGCGACGATGAAGCGGTCGGCGGGATCGCGGTGGAAGTCGCCCGGGAGGCGCGTGCTCGCGATCGCGTCGTCTGGGCGCAGCGGCTCGAGGGCGATCCCCGGGTACCGCCGGGCGAGGTCGAACCAGGCGTCGAGATCGAGCGGCAGCGCGAGCTTGCCGAGCCGGTTCTTCAGCGCGACCTCCCACACCGAGATCACCGAGACGCAGGCGCCGTCACCATCCGTGGCTCGGCGGACCGCGGCGCGCGCCCGCTTCGAAAGCCGCGACGGATCGTGCAGCCAGAACAGCCAGGCGCTCGTGTCGAGGACGATCACGGCGCCAGCGCCTCCCAGCCGGACTCGAGCGGGGCGTCGAAGTCGTCGGCCAGCACGAGCGGCAGCCCACGCAGCGGCAGCGCCTCGCGATCGAGGCCGAGCTCATCCGGCGAGCACGGCACGATCTTGGCGAGCGGCTTGCCGCGCCGCGTGATCAGGATCGGCTCGCCTCCCTCGCCGACCTCCTCGACGAGCCGCGGCAGGAGCCGGCGGGATTCGGACACGTTGAGGCGCTTCATCGGCGCGTCCCTCCTTTGTACATATCAAATTGTACAACTTGGACCGGCGCCGTCAACTGGGCTTTGACGGCGATCCGACGACAGGCGAGGATGTGGCGCACCGCAACGAACAGGAGAGAACGATGTCGAGCAGAATCCTTTGGATCGTTTCCGCAGCCTTCGCCGCGCTCGCCGCCGCCTGTGGTCCGAAGGCGCTGCCGCCGACCGCGCCTCTGGAAGTCGCCGCGCCGAAGCCCGCGGACGCGGCCGCGCCGAAGCCGGCCGAGGAGAACCCGTTCTTCACCGAGTGGACCACGCCGTTCGGCGTGCCGCCGTTCGACAGGATCAAGCCCGAGCACTACATGCCGGCGTTCGAGAAGGGGATCGAGGATCACGACGCGGAGATCAAGGCGATCGTCGCGTGCGCGGAGGCCCCGACCTTCGCCAACACGCTCGAGGCGCTCGAGGGGAGCGGCGCGCTCCTCGCCAAGGTCGCCCCGGTGTTCGGCAACCACGACAGCGCCATCACGAACGAGGAGATCCAGAAGATCTCGGAGCGGATCGCGCCGCTCCTCGCGAAGCACCAGGACGACATCCTGCTCGACGAGGCGCTGTTCGCCCGGGTGAAGGCCGTCCACGACCGGCGCGACTCCCTCGCGCTCACGGTGGAGCAGAAGACGCTGCTCGAGGAGACCTACAAGGACTTCGTGCGCGGCGGCATCAACCTGGGCGCCGAGGACAAGCTCGCGCTGCGGAAGATCAACGAGGAGCTGTCGATCCTGAGCGTGAAGTTCGGCGACAACGTGCTCAAGGAGAACAACCGCTTCGAGCTCGTGATCGACGAGAGGGGGGATCTCACGGGGTTGCCCAAGAGGGTCGTCGCCGGCGCGGCCGAGGCGGCTTCGCTACGGGGCAAGAAGGGGAAGTGGGTCTTCACCCTGCACAAGCCCAGCCTGATCCC
This sequence comes from Pseudomonadota bacterium, assembly GCA_023229365.1. Taxonomy (NCBI): domain Bacteria; kingdom Pseudomonadati; phylum Pseudomonadota; species Pseudomonadota bacterium. The sequence continues at coordinate 22,795 of JALNZK010000083.1, forward strand.
GTTCCTACAGTACTCCGACAAGCGGGAGCTGCGCGAGAAAATGTTCAAGGGGTACATCGAGCGCGGCGACCACGACGACGAGCTCGACAACAAGGCGAACGCGAAGCGGATCGCCGAGCTGCGCATCCGGAAGGCGAAGCTGCTCGGGTTCGGGACGTACGCGGACTTCGTGCTCGAAAGGCGCATGGCGAAGACGCCCGCGGGCGTCTACGGGCTCCTGGACGAGGTGTGGAAGCATGCCCTCAAGGCCGCCAAACGCGAGGCGAAAGAGCTGCAGAAGGCGATCCGCAAGGACGGGCAGAAGTTCCGGCTCGAGCCGTGGGACTGGTGGTACTACGCGGAGAAGCTGCGCGCGGCCAAGTACGACCTCGACGAGAACGCGCTCCGGCCCTACTTCCGGCTGGAGAACGTCCGCTCCGCGGCGTTCGACCTCGCGACCCGGCTGTACGGGCTCCGCTTCGTCGAGAGGACCGACGTCCCCGTGTACCACCCCGACGTCCAGGTGTTCGAGGTGACGGAGGAGAACGGCGACCACCTCGGGCTGTTCTTCGTCGACTACTTCCCGCGCGAGAGCAAGCGGAACGGCGCGTGGTGCGGCGGCTTCCGCGATCAGTTCTACGAGGACGGCAAGCGCGTCGCGCCGCTCGTCACGAACGTCGGCAACTTCTCGAAGCCGACCGAGGGCAAGCCGGCGCTCCTGAGCGTCGAGGAGGTGACGACGTTGTTCCACGAGTTCGGCCACGCGCTGCACTCGCTCCTGTCGGACGTCGCGTACAGGAGCACGGGCTGGTACATCAAGACCGACTTCGTGGAGCTGCCGTCCCAGATCATGGAGAACTGGGCGATGGATCCCGCGTTCCTGAAGACGTACGCGCGCCACTTCGAGACGAACGAGCCGATCCCGGACGCCTTGATCGCGAAGATCGACAAGGCCAGGACGTTCAACGAGGGGTTCGCGACGGTCGAGTACGCCGCGGCGAGCTACCTGGACATGGCCTGGCAC